>JAKQXK010000713.1 GCA_029561505.1 Spirochaetota bacterium
CTGCTGGCACAGGCAGAAGGGGCGCGGGCCCTTAGGGCCGCTGCTCCCGCTGCTCAAATTGGCACCACAATTTCTGCGACGGCCGCATACCCCGCGAGCGACCGGCCACGCGATATTCTGGCAGCTGAAAGATTTGATACCCTCTTTAATACATTCTATCTTGAACCAGTCCTGGGCCGTGGTTATCCTACCGAACACTTTCCCGCACTGCGGCGCATCGAAAAGCACATCAAACCCGGTGACATGGAAAAGCTGCAGCATGATTTTGACTTCTGGGGTCTCAATACCTACACGCGCAAGCGCGTGAAATACAGTCGCTTCATTCCGTTCGTGCACTGGCGCGAGCTGAAAAATGACCCCGAGGTCGGCGAAACGGCGATGCGCTGGGAGATATACCCGCAGGGTATGTACGATCTGCTGCTCAAGTACGGTAAATACCCCGAGATGCGCAAACTCTATATTACTGAAAATGGCGCGGCATTTCATGACCAGGTTGTTGCTGGGCGGGTCGCTGACACATACCGCATCGAATATTTACGCGAATACCTGCGCGCGGTACAGAGGGCAAAAAGTGAGGGCGTCAGGGTGGCAGGTTATTTTGCGTGGTCATTGCTCGACAATTTCGAATGGGCCGAAGGCTACCATGCGCGTTTTGGCCTGACTCACGTCGATTATACGACACAAAAACGTACGATCAAAGACAGCGGCCTTTGGTATGGCCGTTTAATCTCTTCTTGATCTCACGCCTGTTTGGCTGAGAACAGTTCTCTGAGACTCTGCGCCAGAGTGTCGGCGCTTTGTTTTAGCTTTCCCTGTGTTTCGCGAACGCGCTCCATCACGGGCAGGTTCTGTACCTTCTGCGACCAGTCGTTATACTGTTCTTCGAGTTTAATGAGGCGCTCTTCAAACTGGTCCATTGCTTTCTTAACGGGCTCTTTAGTTTCATCTTTAAAATTGCCAAACTCGTATTCGATGATGTCGTCGCGTACCTTGCCCTTGGTCATGAGGTGCATCTCTACCTGAAAATACTTTTGGATCAGCGAGAACCGGCCCTCTTTCGCCAGCCGGCGAACGCTCACCTGAAGCGATGTTGAATTGAGCACATGCAGCGGCCTGAACTTAGCGGCCCGGTCCACGAGGTCGTGATCTTCTGCAAGCTTCAGGCTTTCATCGAAACCACCAATGCGGTCAAAAAGCCGCTTCGTAATAAATATGCAAAAACCGGCAGCGCGAGGGTTGCCGTTCGCATTCATCTTGACCGACAGGTTCGCAAACGCGAATAAAATTTTGTCGAGCCGCAGATCAGAAAGCGGATGAAACGCGCAGGTCGCGAGATCAATAAATTCGCCGTCCATTTCGGCCACCGCGTTCGCGAGAAAATCAGACGGCAGCGAAACATCTGCGTCAAAAAAGAACAGGTATTCGCCGTTTGCCACAGCGGCGCCCCGGTTTCGGCCGACACCAGGCATACCACCCTGAACAACCCGGGCGCCGTGTTCTTCTGCGATTTCGCGCGTACGGTCTTTTGAGCCCGCATCGCCCACGATGATTTCAAAATCGCGAAATGTCTGCGCCTTAAGAGAATCGAGTAAAACCGGGAGATCGCGTTCTTCGTTGAGCGTCGGTATCACGACGCTGACCTTTTTTATGGCTGCCATGCGGCAGAGAGCGGCAGCTCACACTTTTCGTCTATCAGAAATACAGGTTACCGGCCA
>JAKQXK010000717.1 GCA_029561505.1 Spirochaetota bacterium
CCGACAAAACCCGGCGAGAGTGCATTGTCTCTGCTTCTGAATCCTGTTGAGCTTATCGGTCGCATCGCCGATGGCGCAAAAAAATCCTGGTTGCCGCTCTTAACGGGCAACAGCAACACCGCATTTTCCGGTGCAATCGTCGAAAAGGTCGTGATGCTTTCGAGCGACGTCGCCGCGATCACTCTCACAAACCCATGGCCCGACGCGCGTTTTCACCCCGGTCAATATATTTCAGTCAACATGGAATCGCTCGGCCGCAAAGAAACCCGGCAGTACAGCATCACCCGTTTCACGCCGCAAACCATTTCGATTGCGGTGCGAAAAATTGAAGGTGGCAAGGTTTCGCCGCAGATGCATGCATTGAAGCCGGGTTCGAGCGTCGAGCTGGTCGGCAAAATCAAAGGGGATTTCACGCTCGACGTAGCAGACAAAAACATCCTCTTCGTGGCGGGTGGCGTGGGTCTCACACCTATACTCGCGATGCTCGAAAATCTCGAGAGCGATCAAGACGCGGTGCTGATTTATTTCAACCGTGGCGCAGAACATGTTCTTTTCAAGGCGGATTTAGAAAAGCTCACAAAAGCAAAACGTGTTCGGGTCTTTCACGTACTCGACAGCGACGCTGATGGCCGTTATTCGCTCGAAAACATCCGCCGGCATGCACCTGACTTTGAGAGCCGCGCGATCTACACGTGCGCGCCGCAGGTGATGCTCGAACTCTTCGAGAAAGATCTGGCATCAGTCGGTTTCGACATGCACCGCTACCACACCGAACGTTTCGTAGCGAAGCAGGCGCCGAAACTGCCGAAGTCTGGCGTGACGCATACGGTGCGATTTCTGAATTCAAGAAAAGATGTCGAGCTCGATGAGAACGAAACTTTGCTTTCGGCGATTGAAGCAGCAGGTATTGTAATCCCCACCGGTTGCCGCGCAGGTATGTGCAAGGCCTGCAGCGTGCAACTCGATTCAGGTGCAACAGACAAGCATAAGAAGGGCTTTCAGGGGTTGATCACGACGTGCAATACATACCCGCGCTCAGCTGTCGATCTTTGGGTTTAGTTTGTTTGTAAGAAATTACAGGCCACTAGCGCCTATAGAATGCCAGGTAACGACCTCAAATGGGCTTTTCAGGGCTTGTCGTTCCAAGCCCATAGCTAAGAACGAGCATTGATTGCCATGAGCCGCCGCTACGCGACCAGTTCAGAACGCTCGCTCATGCGCAGCAACGTGCCTTTGAGCGCGGCGGCAGATTTGCCGCTGAACATTTCTGTTTTGATTTCAGCCCATAACGGCAGATCTTTCAGGTACTGGTGCAGCTGTTTGCGCATCAGCACAGCCGCAAGTGCGTCACCGTAAAAATCTGACATATAGTCCATATGCTGCAATATAACAGGCAGGCGCTCATGGTAGCTGAGCTGGCTGCGGTCGCGGCCCGAGAACAGCCATGGGTTACCAAATGACCCGCGACCGATGTAGACACCCGCGACGCCATACTTTTCGATCTTCGCCATGGCGTCGGCGTGTGAGGTGACATCGCCATTACCAAATATGGGAATCTTTCGAGCGCGTGCAATTTCACCGATGCGATCCCATTCGGCTTTGCCGGTGTACGCCATTTGCCGCGTGCGGCCGTGCACCGCAATCGCCCAGACGCCTTCGCTCTCGAGCATCGCGGTTGTTTCCATGTAGTTGAGCGAGTCGTGGTCCCACCCGAGACGAATTTTTGCTGAGATCGGTAATCCTGTTTCAGCAACCAACCGGCGAATAATCTCGCGCGATTTGTCGAGGCATTTCAAGAGACCCGCCCCCGAGCCGCTGTTCGAAACGTTACGCACCGAACAACCCATGTTGAGGTCGATGCCATCGGGATTCAGATTTAATACGCGCGAAACACCGCGCACGATGATCTCAGGGTTATTGCCGAAGATCTGAAAAACAATCGGGCGTTCAGATTCTTCATAGCGAAAAAGGCTGATTGCCTTTGGGTTTGAGCGAAAGAGGTGTTCGGTTGAAACAAACTCGGTAATGCTGAACGCTGAACCTTCGCTGCGGCATAAGCGCCGGTACGGAGAATCTGAATAGCCCACCATCGGCGAGAGCACAACTTTCGATTTGCCGATGCGATCGATAAGGGTCTTGAAGGCCATTTGTTTTAGCCGGCCGCACCTTCAATTTCAGCGAGAATCGCCTGCGCCACGGCGCGCGGGTTTGTCGCCTGCGTGATCGGGCGCCCAACCACAAGGTTAGTCGCACCGGCGCGAATGGCATCGCCCGGGGTCACGATGCGCACCTGGTCATCTGCGCGCGGCGAAGAGACTGCGCCGTGGGCGTTAGTTTTTTCGCCGCTGCCCGGTCTGATGCCGGGGGTTACCAGAATAGCTTCAGTACCGTGTACGCGGCGAAGTTCGGCCGCTTCAAGCCCAGAACAAATGAGACCATGCGCGCCCGCAGCCAACGACATTTTTGCGCGTGCGTCAACTTCGGCGAAGGTGCTGGCCTGGCTCGTGAGAACAGTCACATTGAGCAGCTTCAGGCCAGAACCGTGGTGTGCGACAACTTCGGCCGCGGCCCGAATTTGGGCTTCATTCGTAAATAGCGTCAGGTATTGCACACCAAGACCAACCAGCGACCCCACCGCCTTTGCCACGGTTTCGGGAATGTCATTGATTTTCAAATCGAGAAAGATTTTTTTATTCCGTTGTTTAAGCTCGCCGATGACGCCATTGCCTGCGGCAAAATAAAGTTGCATACCGACTTTATAGAATTCGACGCTGTCGCCCAGGGCGTCGACGAGCTGCAGCGCTTCTGCTTGCGAGCTATAGTCAAGTGCAACAATCAGTTTTTCTGTGGTCTTTTGCATTAATAGATTACCATTACCTTCAGCATCGGGGTCAGTTCATGCTGCGCGTAACTTCGTATAGTGTGATTGAACTTAATGTAGTCATAGTGCAGCGACGCTGAAAACATAAAAGATTGTGGTTCGGGGTTGCGCACCCTACCCTTGAAGTCGAACAGCAGATTGAACTCACCATGCCACAGCCCAAATCGATCAGTCGCCGACTGGTAAATGGCAATCGGCGCGGTGATAACCCCTTGCGTCGCAATATATTCTGTCCAGAAAATAAAACCCTGCAGGCGCAACCGGCCCGTCAGCACGTGAGCGGTTTTTTCAGCACCCTCGATGAAAAAACCCTGATGCCCGAGGCCGCCGCCGAGGCCCGCTGCCCAGATTTTGCCGTGCCAATTCAGGTAGTCAACATCGAGTTGGCCGAAACTGTAATGGTAGACGCCGCCCGTTTTGATTGCTGAAAATTTTCCGTCAAAAATTTCGCCCGCATGCAGCATGTCGCCCAGAAGCAAGACGCGGGTGGATATCTCACGTTTTGCCGACCCGCCGGTAAAAAACAGCGGCGCGCGAAAATATTCTGAATTTGGGTACGTGTTATAACCAACCCCGCCTTCGAGAGCAAGGTAACCGTCTTCTTGCTGCTCTTCAGGGGCAGGGTCGAGAATTGCGGTCTGCGCCGCGAGGTTCGTCGCCGCAAATATGAAAAGCCATGACACGCGGCGAAGCACAGCGTTAATCCTTCTTTGCCTGCGTGGGAATATCCTGATCTGAGACGATCGCATCGGTAAGTTCAATTTCGGCCACATCAATGTATTCTACGGGCCCTTCGTCAACGTGCACGCTCACAGCACCCGGTGTGGGCGCACTGCCCTGCAAGGCGGCAGGGGCTTTGTGGCTAAGCGCACGAAAGTCGGGTGACGAAAGAATTTCGTTTAAGACTTCTCCCGATTTTGCGAGACTTTTCACGAGTTCGCGCTCGCGTTTCAGGTCACTCTGCAGCGTATCGATCGTCTGCTGCAGGGTGCGGCGAACCTTCTCAACGTCGTCACGGGTAACCACTTCATCGCTGAGCACACGCAGAAACGGTCGCGGCAATGGAATATCGGGTACGCGCAATTCACTCATAGGCTCACCAGAATCGAGTTAGGCGCGGGCTTTTGTTTCCTTCGGTCAACAAAAAAGCCTTTTCTGAGAATGCGCAGTTTACCCCTGTCGCCTGAGACGTTGCCCGCAAAGCCGAGGTAGACGCGCCGGTGAGCCGGTGCTGCAGCAAAGCGGCGGCGCGCTTGTTTGAGCGGTTCGCCGCGAAAGCAGCGCCAGGTTTCGAGTGGCAGGTCTTCGCCGACATCAAGAAAAAGTTCGAGATGGTTGCGTGCATCGCGCTGCGAAAAATAGTGGTATGAAAGCGTGTAGCGTCGACGACTTGCCCCGGCCATTAAGCCCGGCTCGCCGCGCGCAGCCGCTTGAGCCTGTCGCAGCGGGCCTTGCCCCATTCAATAATTTTGCGAGTGATCTCTGGGCCGTCGACCCCGGCTGCCCTGAAGAGTTGTGGAAACATGCTAATCGGGGTGAACCCTGGCAAAGTGTTGATCTCGTTCAGATAGAGGGCACCCGTTTCTTTGTGCAAAAAGAAGTCTACGCGTGCGAAACCTTCGCCGCGCACGGCCGCGTAAGCAGCCTTCGCCAGGCGCTGAATTTCTTCGCGCAGCGCAGGTTCAATCGGGGCTTCGAGAAAAAGGTCTGCCCCGTTTGGGTCTAAATATTTCGCTTCATAAGAATAGAAGTCGTGGTTCACCTTAATCTCGCCGACTCCCGAGATCAGATAGTCGGGAAAGTTGCCCGCAATCGCAATCTCGAGTTCGCGCACGGGCAAACCCTGCTCGCACAGCAAATGGTCATCGAAACGTGCTGCATCCTCAATGGCTTTTGCGAGCGCATCGCGACCTGATACCTTGTGAACACCGACCGAGCTGCCCATGTTGCATGGCTTGATAAATACGGGATAACCAAATGAGGATTCAATTCTCGCATGAATCTTCTCGCTGTCGGCAGACTCGGCGTCTGCGATTACGAAATACTCAACCTGCGGAATCTGGTTCACAGCGAAGAGCGCGCGCATGAGCGCTTTGTCCATGCAGACGGCAGATGTGGCGACACCCGAACCGGCGTAGGCCAGCCCGAGCACTTCGAAAAAGCCCTGTAACGAGCCGTCTTCACCCGCAGTGCCATGCACAATGGGAAAAGCAAAGTCGATGGCGGTCTCTTCGGTCGCTGATGTGAGCACTACACGACCGTTTTTCTGCAACAATGAACTTGGGTTCTGCACGTTTTCTGCGGCCAGCGTGGCGACGCGTGGTTGTCGGTGCCACTCGCCCTTGCGTGAAATATAAACAGGAACTGCGGTGAAGCCCGCGGCAGCTATGGTCTGCTCAAGATAGCCTGCAGACACGCACGAGACATCGTGCTCGCCTGATTCGCCACCATAGATCAACGCTACTGTTTTCATGAACTACCTCTGCGCTTTCGTGCAGAGGTCAGATATCTTACGGAAGGCCGGCTTCAGATTCGTAAATTTTGAAGAACTGGTCGAGAGTCGCGAGCTTAAGAATATTCAAGACATCTTCGGTCAGACCGAGCAGGCCAAACTTGCCGCCCTGCGTTTTCATTTTTTTCTGTGCCGCCACGAGTGCGCCAACACCCGATGAATCGATATAGTTGACGCTGGCCATATCGATGATCAGCGATTCAACTTCACCTTCGTCGATTAGCTCAAAAACAGCGCGCTTCAGGTCGCCGACATTATAGAGGTCGACATCACCCATCACCCGAACCACCTTGTGGCTGCCTACATCTGCGAATGCTATATCCATAATTGTTTGGACGAAACTTATTCAGCCTTTACGGTCAGATCACCGCTAACTTTTATTTCGCCTTTATCGTTTGCGGCTGAAAGAGAAACCATGATGAGTTTCTCTCCGTTGTCTTCTTTCTTCTTTTTTACTTTTCCGGTAAAAACCATGGTTTCGCCCGGCAGGCTCATGCCTTTGAATTTGACTCCAAAGAATTTAACCTGTGTAGGCGGCGCCCAATTGGTTACCTGGCGGCCCATCAGCGCCATGATGTACATGCCGTGCGCGATTGTGCCAGGCAGGCCGGCTGATTTTGCAAATTCGACGTCGTTGTGAATGGGGTTAAAGTCGCCCGACGCGCCCGCATATCGCACGAGATCCATTTGTTTAATGGGACCGACGCGCAGCTCGGGAATATCCTGGCCTTCGTTATATTCAGAGAATTGTATTTTTTTCATGTCTGTTTCTCCCCCGGGCGAATTACATACCTTCGGGTCGAATGACGATCGCCATCTCGGCCTCGATGAAAACTTTGCCTTTGCCGTCGCTATAGGTGTTCTTGAAAGTGACCATGTTCATCTTGCCGACCTTCACGTCGATCACTTCGACCTGACAGCTGACAGTAGTGCCCGGGTAAATGGGCTCAAGGTAAGTATACTCTTCTTTCATATGGAGCAGACGCTTGGTATCGATGCCGAAAGAATCAAGATCGCTCCAGAATTTGTCGCCATAACCCCAGAAGGTGAATGCAGTCTGAAATGTCAGAGGCACTGGGGTGTCGGTGTAGCCGGCAGCTTTTGCCGCGCTCACGTCGTGGTAAATTGCGTTGGTTTCGCCGATCGCCTGCAGAAATTCTTTCACCTTACCGCGCTCTACGGTAAAGGTAAAAGGCTCCATCTTGCGGCCAACGATGTCTTTGCTGAGTTCAGCCATGGGCTGAAATTGCGTTCTAAAGCGCGCCGTCAATTCATTTGGTTTCTACGCGGTTTCGGCCACCGTGTTTCGCCGCATACAGGGCCTGGTCGGCGCGTTCGATGAGATGCTTGTTCTCGAGGTCGGTTTCTGCATTAAACATCGCTACCCCGACTGAAACGGTAACCTTGAGGGTTTTCTCGCCTTTGTTTGACGGATTCTTAACGGCAAGTTTCTCGATCTTCTCGCGATACTTCTCTGCGATGGCGCGGCCGGCTTCCAGATTCTTCGCAGGGGCAATCAGCGCAAATTCTTCACCGCCGTAACGCGCGGCGACATCTTTGCCGCGGGCGATACCGATGAGAACCTTGGCCACCTCTTTCAAAACCAGGTCGCCGATTTGGTGACCATATGTGTCATTAAATTTCTTGAAGTGATCTATATCGGTAAGCAACAGACAAACAGATTCGCCCGTGTCGCGTGCATTCTCGAGCTCTTCGCGAAGGCGTGTCTGAAAAAAGTGGTGTATCTTGAGCTTCGTCATCATGTCGACGGTGGCCAGTTCGTACAGTCTCGCATTTTCGACAGCGATGGCAGCGAGAGAAGCGAGGTCTGACAAGAAGGCTTTTTCTTCGGCGAGATAGGTCTCACCATCTGACTTCGGCCCCATGACAAGAATACCGTTGATTCTACCCTTAGCCTTCAGCGGAACCAGCAACAACTCAGAATTGAGCTTAGAGAGCTGCGCTATGGCGTCGTTATAGCTGACCTGAGCCAGACTCGAATGCCCAGTGGCTGCCGCGATGTTCTTGATTTCTGTCAGCGTCAGCAGAGTCGGATATTCAGAGAGTAACTTGACGATGTCACTTTTGTAGGGAATCGTAAATGCCGTTGGGTCAGACACCTCAAACCCTACAAGGTTCTCGTCGAGCACAAGACCGTGATGGTCTATTTCGGGCACGAGATAGATGCCCGCCTGAAGGCAGCGGCTCTGCGCGATGCTCACATTAAGAATCGAATCAATCAAAGAACGAAGATCAAGATTTGAATTGAGAGCTTTCGAAAGTTCGATCAGCTGTTTCTGGCTGTGAATCTTGCGCTCATAGTGCTCAATAAACGTATCGGGCTGGGTGAGTGCCGTATTTTCCTGCACCTGACACGCAACCCAAACAACCAGTAACGGTACAAGCAAAAATTCAGACAAGCCCTGTTGAAACGCAATAGGCATGTTTGCGGGCAAAGCCGCAAACTTGCCTACTGCTTATTCGCAAAGTGGCGGCGCACAAAATCACCCATTTTGACGATGGCTTCGGCGCTTTGTGGCAAGAAGCGCCAGGCGAACTCAAAGACGTGAAAGAGGCCCGGCCAAACGTCGAGCTCAACGGGTACACCGGCTGAGCGCAGCGCTGACGCAAACATCACAGAATCGTCGCGCAAAATTTCTGCCCCGGCAGCCTGCAGCATGACGGGGGGAAACCCCCCTAGGTCGGCAAACAGAGGTGATGCATAAACATGTCTTGGGTCTGCACCCGCGAGGTATTTTGTTATGAACCCCCGAATGTCTTCGGGTTGCAGCATCACATCAGTCGGCGGGTTCTCGCGCATGCTGACTCCAGAAAGTGTCATGTCGACCCACGGCGAAATGCCAATTGCAAGCCCGGGCAGCGGCAAACCCTTATCGCGCGCGGCGAGCATCAGCGCGAAGGTTATACCTCCACCTGCTGAATCACCCGCGAATATGATATTCTTCGGGTCGTAACCCAGCTTCAACACATGCTCATAGACAATGAGGGCATCGTCGATTGCAGCGGGAAAACGGTGCTCGGGTGCAAGCCGGTAATCGTACACAATTGCCTGTGACGCAAATTCAACCGCGAGCCTCGAGGCAAGGCTACGGTGGCTCTTGTGCGAAAACATCACATAACCACCACCATGGCTATAAAGAAGAATTCGACCGGGGTTGAGGCGCTTGGGCGTCCAGAAGTCATAGGCGATACCGTCGACACTGCCTTCAACAAGTTCACAATCTGGCGCGGGCGGTGAAATGAGATCGATCTGGTCGATGATTCTGCGCAACAGGTTAACGGGCAGCCTGTCGTTGAACGCGAAACGCGTTGCTGCGCCCACAAGCTGCGTGGTGAGTCGGGTGCGAAAGTCAGTCGCTTCGGTTTGCATATCATGCGGATTTCGAGGTGAAAACAAAGCGTCGAGTGCAAAGTGCGCCGTGAGCAGGCTCACGGCTCTCTGGGGCTTCAATGGCATGTTATTTGCTGAGACAAGGGCAGAACGGTGCTTCGGCACCTTCATGTTGTCTCACTGAAACATTTCCCCCGTGGGATTTCCTTAACTAGGGAAATTCCCGGGGGATTTTTTATTCGTCGCTGTCTTCTTCTTCGACGTCTTTCGCTGATTCTTTTTCGGGGGGTATGCACGCAGCAGAAAGTTGTGGCTTGCTTCTCAGCCATGCTTTGATCGAATCGGGCAGCCGCTCGTTGGCTTTCTTCATTTTGGCAGCGTGTTTTTTCTCATACCTTTCGAAAAAGCGAATACGGTCTTCGTCAGCAGGGTGAGTCAGAATAAAATCGGGAACCTTCGACATTTCTTTTTTGTGCTCTTGCCCGATGCGCTCAAAAAAGCTGCGAATTCCCCGACTCGAAATGCCCGCTGCAGCGAGCTTTTCGGCGGCGTATGCATCTGCGTCACGCTCGTGATCGCGCGAGTTTTTTAAGAGAAAGAGAATCGCTCCCGCGTCTGCTGCCATGGCTAACGTTGTGGTTTCGTCTGCCATGCCGAATGCGAGAGCGAGAATTACCCTGAGCGTCATGTACTGGCTCAACTGTTGCATACCATGGCGCCTTTCGACGTGGCCGACCTCATGTGCGAGTATACCCACAAGTTCAGCATTGGTCTTGGCCTTCTTGATCGTCTGCGCGAAGAACGTGATTTTGCCACCGGGCAGCGCGAAGGCATTTTCAACGGGTGATTTCAATATCTGAATGTCAAACTGGTGTGGCGTGTCTTTCTCGGTCAGATAAGGTAACACCCGCTTGAAGTCGGCTACGGTCTGTTTAGATTCGCAGATATCGCCGAACTCTTTGAGTCCCGGCGCCGCCTGGTCGCCGACTTTTTTGTCCCATGCGACGGGTATCAGTTTGAAGCTGTGTTCCATGAAGTACCAGGTTGCAAGCCCGGTAACCAGAACCGCCGCGACGAGAGCAAGCGCGACTTTGCCAAGCGATTCAGACCAGACGAGCGTTGCATAACGCCAGAACACATTCTTATGCGCGAGAAAGCGGTCACGAATCAGACGCGTGAAGGGCAGGTCGTTGAGAATGAGCATCGAACTCGTGTGGTTCGTCTTAGGGCGCCATTCGATCACCTGCTCACCGCCGCGCGAACGAATATCGATCGACTGATTCTTGTCTATCGAACAGATGAAACGGTCACCTGTTTCGGCCTCTTCATAGAAATGTAACTCGCGGTGCGCCTCGTCGAAAACCAGTCGCCCGACGCGAGGCCGCGGATCTACCCCGTCGAGATAGCGGGCGCCGGCCTGGTGTATCACGTTAAGAAATCCGCGATATTGTCGAGCAGCGAGGCAGCGTCGGCGATACCCTCTGCGAGTGCATTGGCACCTGAATCGAACT
>JAKQXK010000718.1 GCA_029561505.1 Spirochaetota bacterium
GCCGTCAAACTTCGGCTCAACATGGTATATGGGGTCAGCGAGGCCGGCCTTCAGCAAACGTTCATGGAAGTTTTTGAGATCGTCAATATTCATCGCGTTGTCGAGACTCATCATCGGTGGGTCGTGCTTTACCTCGGCAAAGTCTTCGCGCACCTCGCCCCCGACTTTTTGCGAAGGCGAATCGGGCCTCAGCCAGTCGGGGTGCAAAACCTCGACTTCTTTTAGCAGGCGCAGCTTGTCGTCGTAATCTGCGTCTGAGATTTCGGGTTCGTCTTCGAGGTAATATTTTCGGTTGTGGTAATAGAGTTCGTCGATGAGCTGCGCATAGTCGCCAGCAGAAAACTTAGCAGCAGCTTTTGGTGTTTTTATGGTTTTCGCTTTAGCCATGGCTTTTTAACTTCTGACCAGAATATAAGTTCACGTCTGAGCCTTCGGCCATTAACACCGAGTGCGGCTTCATGCCCGTGAGGCGCGACCATGCCTCTCCATAGACCGCGCCGAAGTCAAGATCGATGCGATAATCTTGCAGCGCGAACGTACGCCACGACGGGTGCTCGACGCGGTATTCGATTGTGCGCTGGCCTTTGCCACCCGTGTAACCGTAATAGTGTTCTGTAATAAAATCTTCGAGGCTGCCGGCCTTTAGATTCTGCGGATGGATACCCGACACGGCGCTGATCGTTTGCGTGCGGCCTCTTTCGACAAAAGTGTATTCGGCCTTTAAGGTATCGTCGGCTACCCGCACACGCTGCGACATTTTGCGCGTAGCATAGTTTTCATTGAACAAGAGGTTTGCGACGAGAGTAATCGCGTGCCGGGGCACAATTTCGCGAATAAACGCGACCCCCCGGCGCAGCTCGCCTTCGTGCGATCGTTTGAGATAAAAGCGCAGATTGATTTCAGGAAAATTCACATGCCAGGGAATCTTAAACCCCTTAACGCGGGTCTGCATGAATTGAAATGCGACGAGCGACACCAGTGCCCTGCCTTGAAACAGATCAAGCTCTGTTTCGGCCGGCACAAAACGCTCAAGCAGAGTCGGGGCCACTTCGTAGTTTGCCATGAAGAGATTTTGCCATCTGGCAGTGAGAAAAGGTTTGTTTTGCATGCGATGATTATCCCGCGGCGAACCCGCAGGATAATTATCTTGATTCAGAACAGGGTGTATAGTAATGCTTCGATTTCTTTTATATCTTTGCTGCCTTCGGGCAAGATGTATTCTTTAAAATCACCTTTGTTTTCTTTAATAATGAGCGCGGTGCCACGGTCACGGCTGCGCGCGAGTCGCTTCTTTTTGATGGCTTCGTCTATGCGGGCGACGACTGTCTCAAAGCGTTCTTTGCTCACGCGTCGGGTTGCAGGCTCGCCGCCATCATATTTTCTCGATTTCATGTCTTTCTTGACTGGGGCAAAATCGAGCACATAGCCTGAGCCGTCAGCGGTGAATTCATAAGAGTTACCATGACCGTCGACGTATTGCAAGACGGGCAGAGGTTTGTCTTGCGCAATAAGCGCCCCAACAAGCAGGCCAAAGCTGAGCAGTAGAATAGATTTCATTTCGCCTCCCTAAGCATCGGGTTCATCTTAACGTACCGAAATCACTGCGATCTCTATTTTATCGTCGACGCCGTTACCTGAGACGGCGTATACCTTACCGTCTTTCACGATCAGATCATCGTGCCAGCCAAGTTGCAAAATCGGGCCGAGATTCACGCTCTTATAAACACCGCCTGTCGGCGCATGAAATAGCGTTAACTGGGTTGAACTATAACTTTTGCCCGTCCAGATTTCGTGAATCACCAGCACCCGGCTGCCGTCGAGCGCAGCTGTTTTCACCCGCGAGACATTATGGCTGCTCTTATCGGTGTAGCGCGTGAGCCAGAGAATGCCTTTGTTTTCCTGTTTGGTAAACGTACCGCCAAACGAATAAAACCCGCCGCTCTCATCGACGCCTTTTGAAAGCACTGGGTCACCCGAAGAAAAATCTCTTTTGACGAAAACCATGCCAAGGTTGCGCGCGTCGTTGTGATTTGCGCCAGTGCGTGCATTGTTCAGCGATTTGCCCGCAGCGTCAGGTTCGCCGGCAAAGAACACGGCGATGCCATCTTGCATGTCGTGCGCGCCGCCGATTTCTGAATATGTGTGGTTGTCGTTTGACCATTGGTAAAAAGTTTTGCCGCCGCCGCTGATAGCCGCATAAACCGGATAGCTGCGCCCTGCAGGTGAACGCGCACTCGTGCCGTGCTCCGTTTTGAAGGTGTAAACAAGTCTGCTCTCGCGGCCAGTTTCGTCGAAGCGGTGCAGGTGCACACCGCGTGGGTAGTTGTCGCCCAAATCGATCGCGAGAAATTTGCCCGCTGAGTCAGTCGTGAGATAATTGCCGAATGAATGGCCTGAAGTCTGCCCGAGGTTCTTGACGACCGCGAGTGTCGCCGCGTCGAGCACGACCGCAATCGCACCCTGATGGTGCAAGCCATCATTCGAGCGGTGCATAGTGCGGCTCAGTATCAGGCCCAGCCGCCCATTGCTGTATGCGAACGAACAGAGGTAACTATCACCGAAACCGGTAATGTTGAGCCCTTTTGCAGACGCATCGAGATTAGTGCGCTTCAGAATCTTGCCGTTTATGTCGGCCTTGATTGCCGTGACGCGGCGCGTTGAGGGTGCACCTGAATTTTTGCTTTTTTCGATCAGAACGTAATACAGATTTCCCGATTTATCCGCTGTCGCCGCTGCAAGTTGGTGTCCTGATATTGCGGCCAGCTTCTGTTGCCGGTGAGTGCTGAAGTCGCCGCTCACCCGGCTTGCATAGACATCGTCGCTCAGTTCATCTTGCCATAGAATTGTGATGCCGTCTGCGCTCTCGGTCGTAAAAAAACTGCGGCTATGGCCATAGATCGCCTGATGCGTCTCAGGCCCGAAATTGAAATTGCGCGCCGTGTCGAAGACCTTACCTTTCACGCCGATGCGGTATTTGTCGACGGTAAAAGTTGCGTCTGAAAAAATGCGCGCGGCCTCGGTTTCGCCGGTTTTCTGGTAGGCAGAGTAGTTTTGCGATGCGGCGATAAACACATAGGTAAGCGGCTGGTCGATGCGGCTCATATTGAAGCCTTCTACCTTTCTGAATCCACCTGCGAGCGCGCCCGCCGCCGAAGTTGTGAAAGCCTTGTTCAGCATGCCTGCGTCGAGCTGATAGACAGCAACCTGTTCTGCGCTGCGATAATAGCCAACGTGGTTAGACGCGAGAAACTTGCCGGCTTTAGACTGCGGCGGAAAAACGCGAACCGCTGGAAAACGCTGCCGGCCGTCTGACGAAACCGCAGTACCGTATTCAGCCTTGTAGTTCTTGTGGCTATAGTTGGCGTCGGTGTAGCAGGCATTCTGGTAAAAGAGTGCGACAACCGCAAAATCACCGATCTGGTCTTCGGCTCTGATTTCGCCTTTGCAGCCATGGCCTTTGTTTTTTTCACTCGAATTGCCCGGCAGTGTTTTTTGTTCTGCCGCCTCGAAGCGAAATTTCACGAGTGGTGCCGGGCCTTGGGCCGAAAGGCCCGTGAGCACAAACAGCGCGGCTACAATGCGCAGGCCGCGACTGCGAGCCCGGTTCTTCAAGAATTGCCATTGCATCAACGCCAGAAAAGGTCTGCACTGCGCGCACGTAAAGTCTGTTTATGATCGCCGATAATCTGTCTGCGTCTTATATTAGACCTATGCCACGTGTTTTCAGCGGTCATTTCAAAGATCTCGGCGACGGCTTTCATGTGCTGCGTATTCTGCCGCACCTCGAAGCGCGCGCTGTCGGGCCGTTTGTGTTTGTCGACCATTTCGGGCCGGCTGCAATCAAGACAGGCGATGAGCTGATGGTTCGCCCGCACCCGCATATTGGTCTTTCGACGATCACCTACCTTTACAGCGGTGTGATTCGCCACCGCGACAGTCTTGGCACTGAACTACCGATTCGCCCAGGCGAAGTCAACTGGATGACTGCGGGCCGCGGCATCGTGCACAGCGAGCATTCGCTGCTCGAAGCAGACCAGAATACAATCGAGGGTATACAGACCTGGGTCGCGCTTCCCGTTGAGCACGAAGAAACCGAGCCGGCTTTTGACCACTACGGCGCCGACGTGATACCGGTGCTTGCCGGTGCAGGTTACGAAATCCGCCTGATCGCTGGTTCACTCATGGGCAATACGTCACCGGTCAAAACGCATTCACCGCTTTTTTATGCAGATGTGCAGGCAGATTCGGCGACAACAATCGATCTGCAATTGCCTGAAGGGCAAGA
>JAKQXK010000001.1 GCA_029561505.1 Spirochaetota bacterium
GAACGTCATTATACCCGGTGAAAGCAGCGCCGCTCTCAAAATCGAGAAACCCCCTGGCCTCGGCTGAAGCCGAAAAGACAAACAAACAGAGCGCTGCTACAGGCAATTTCAAGAGATGCGATATTTGTGACTTGCAGGGCATTAAAAAGAAGAGCCCAAAGCTCTTGGCGGGTAAAGCGCTTTAATCGGGGGGCTGAATCGGGTTATTCGAAATGCGATCTTGCTCGACACTGACAAGCAGCCATTCGCGCACCTCGACAGAAGTGGCCTCATCGGCGATGACCTCTTGCACCGGCCTTGCACTGGACTGCATATGCGTCTGTTCTTTGCGGTCGGTTTCGTATTGCATGACCATACCATCGCGGTAGATGTAACCGTGCTCGCCCCATTGATCAGCTGCGATGGTGAAAACCGTCTCTTTCATGTTGCTATTCGCGTGTAGTGGCATCTGCGCGTAGGTCTGCAAAGGCCTTGAGGTATGCCATCTTGTCGAATTCAAATGGGCCTACGCCGGGAAAATCGATCTCGACGGCGGCCCCGCGCCGTAAATCAGCATCAGGTTCGGGAACGATTTTTCCCTTTTTGAGTTCGCTCAGATATTCATAGTCCCGCTCAATGGGGCTAAGGCCAAAACCATCGAGCACTGAATAGTCACGGCCACGCTGTTGCCAGAGGTCGTACAAATCACCGCTTGAATACGATTTATCTGAAGACATATAGTTGGCGTAATCTTCACGACCGTCGTCGAAACGCTGCCAAATGACAGTAGTGGGCGTCTCAAGCAATTGCATGGTCACGCTGCCACAGCCGAGATCACCGCACTCGGGACAGCCATAAATATGCACGCGGCGGTACTCATAACGACACGGTAAGCCGAAGGTCAGCTCGTGCACCAGAGTTCCGCCGCGTTTAAAGTAGTTAAAAATCTGATCACCGATCGGCGGCACTGTGTTGATGTTGTCAGCCGTCAGCATGCCCACAAGGTCGCGTTGATCTGCCTCGAACAGATCGGCGAGAGATTTGCCATTGACGATGAAGTCGAAATAACTGACCTTTTGCCTGTAACCATCCATGGCACCGTTAACTCGGGCACCTGGCGCTTGTACCTGAAGACGCTCGCGCAATGTAAATTCAAGCCTGTCCATGAACTGAAAGAATCTCTGCCGAATGCGAAACAATATTTGGCCGCGGCTGTGAATACGCCTTAATTTAACAACACCTGTGACGCCAAGCCAAACCCAAAATCTCTATCGCTTCAATTTCGACACGAGCTACCTGAACCTGCCGGGTGCATTTTATACGCCGGTTTCGCCCACGCCTGTGGCGCTACCGCAGCTCGTGGTGTTCAACCGCGAACTTGCAAATGACCTGGGCCTAGACGCTGACCTGCTCGCGACGGCCGAGTCTGCGCTGGTATTTGGCGGCAATGTTTTGCCCGAAGGCGCAACCCCGATCGCGCAGGCATACGCCGGTCACCAATTCGGGCATTTCACAATGCTCGGCGATGGCCGCGCGATTCTGCTCGGCGAACAAATCACACCGAACGGCGAGCGCTATGATATCCAGTTGAAGGGCCCGGGCAAGACGCCCTATTCGCGCCGTGGCGACGGCCGCGCCGCGCTGGGCCCGATGCTGCGCGAGTACATCATCAGCGAAGCAATGTTTGCGCTCGGCATACCCACGACGCGCAGTCTTGCGGTCGTCGCGACTGGTGAGCCAGTGTACCGCGAGAATGTTCTGCCGGGCGCCGTGCTCACGCGGGTGGCAGCGAGCCACATCAGAGTCGGCACCTTCGAATACGCCTCGGCAAAAGGCGACATCTCACTTATTCAGGCTCTCGCGGACTACACGATGCGCAGGCACTATGGCGAAACCATAAACGCGGAAAATCCTCACCTAGCTTTTTTTCAGGCGGTCGCCGAGCGGCAGGCACAGCTCATCGCGAAATGGATGCAGGTGGGTTTTATTCATGGCGTGATGAATACCGACAACATGGCACTGTCAGGAGAAACGATCGACTATGGCCCATGCGCGTTCTTGGACGCCTATGACACCGCGACTGTATTTAGCTCGATCGACCAGCATGGGCGCTATGCTTTCGCGAACCAGCCGCGCATCGCCTCATGGAACCTCGCGCGCCTCGCAGAGACGCTGCTGCCGCTTTTCGCCGACGATGAACAGGCAGCGATCGCGCTCGCGCAGCAGGCACTTGTCGATTTCGGCGAAAGCTTCAATCGCCACTGGTTGTCAGGTATGCGCAAAAAATTAGGATTGCAGAACGAAGAAGAGGCTGACAGCGAGCTTGTGACGGCGCTGCTTTCATTGATGCAGCAGCATCAGGCCGATTACACAAATACGTTTCGCCGCCTGAGCGGCAGCGCGTCTGCATCGGCACCTGCCGAAAACCACGGCACGACTGCCAATGCGCTGCCAGGCACCGAGACACTCTTTGCCACGGCAGAATTTACCGCCTGGGCGGGCAACTGGTGGGCGCGTGTGAAACGGCAGAGTATTTCGCCGACTGAAGCTCTGACCAACATGCGCGCGATCAACCCGGCAGTCATTGCGCGCAACCACAAGGTCGAAGAAGCACTGAAGGCGGCCGATAACGGCGACATGAGCGCGGTGCACCACCTCGTCGCGGCGGTGAAGCAGCCTTACGTTGAATCGGCAGAGAATAAAGAATATCGTGAGGCGGCCCCGCAAAGCGCAGAGCCGTATCGTACTTTTTGTGGCACGTAGGTTGTGCTATCGGGATTCGCCGTGAGGTCGCACGCAGGCGAATTATGTTTTTCTGCTCAGAACCCGCAGTAATCTGACGGATTGTAGTACCGGCAAGAATGCGATTAGGCCACTCAGCGCCGCCGAAATTACGCCCTGCCACGAGACATCGGTCTTCATAAACCCATCGCCCAGGTAGATCTCTTTTGGCGTTGCGAGGTCTATCGTCAGTGCAACTGCCCCGGCCGTCAGCACGCTGAACACAATGCAAATGACGATTGCGAAGAGAAACGCCATTGTGCGTGCCGGCGCCTCGACACCTCGTTTGAGGCTTCTGAATAAAAATATGTGCGGATATAGCGATAGCAGAAAAACAACCCCCGGCAAAACATAAGCCAGCAGATCTGCCGCACCAGAAGACACGCCAGCACCCATTGGCTCTGCAGCCAGCGGAAAACATGAGAGCAGGCAGAGAGTGATGAAATTGCGAGGGATGATTGAATTAAGCATCAGCACTTAAGATATTGCGCCCCAACGCCATTTTCATGATCTCTTGGGAAAAAGCTTTGTAAGTTCTGCCCTCGCCGCATCAGACAGGGGAAAGCGCCATTCATCAACAAACAACGTTGTAAGGTTCTTTTGGGCAGCTTTACTCGCCGCAATTACAAGATTATCGACTGCTGAAGAAAGTGATGTGGCCGCAGGGCGTTTGCCCACCTCTTTCCAGAATCGTAGAGCAAATTTTTGACCGCCGTAACGGCGCGCCAACTCGAAGAAGAATGCTGCATATAAATCGCCACCCCCGCGTTCATAGGTCTGCGATTGACGCTGGTGTTGTGGCGATTTCTGCACGCGAATCGTGTTATCAAAATTGAAAGATTTGTCTTTGAGGTAAGTCTGATAAATCTCTTCTGTGTCTTTGAAGAATGTTGCTCCCGAAACCCAACCTGCAACAAACCAATCTTCTCGCGGAATGCGAGCGTAGTCTATCGCAAAAAATTGCATCGAAATGGAATAAAGAAGACTGATAGACGTATTGTAGGATTCTTCTGTGCCGCCAGGAACAGATAATTGTTTGCTATACGCGTAAAAATTGCGGCCCATTTCATAAAAAATAATGTGGTGACGACGTTTTGTGTTATTGAGAATAGACGAGTATTCTTCTTTGAAATACTCTTCATTGATTTCGATACCATGCCCCCCAATTCGCCCGCAACCAGCGCCGCAAGTTTTCACGACCACGGCAATGGTCGCTTTTTTGTTAATCGTATTTTCAGGCGTCTTGATGATCGGCGCACCGGCTGCCTTCAGGTGAAATTCCCACGCGCGATCATAACTGCTGATCAATTTCCTGATTATTGTTTTGTCATAATTGGATCTCGGAGTTAATAAGATAACATATTTTCCCGAATCCCACGCATACATAAGGTCGGGGTCGGGCTTAAGCGGGTTAGGCTCAAATCGTTTGTACTCGACCCAATTGTCAGCTGCATGGACTGCAGGCGCACCACCAACAATGCCCAAAAGCAGGCAGAAGAATGTTAATCGCTTTATTCCAGTGGTTATGAGATTGCGCGCCATTAGCCGCCTTCTGATTCTGCAATGGCACAGGTGTAAAGCCCGTTTCGAAAAGGTTGAGTATAAAAGAGATTACTCACCACTTGCATGCCCAGGGTCGCCCCCGCATTTCGGCCTACTGCGCAAACCCGACAACCCCTTGCTCTCGGTGTCTGCGTCTGATAGCAGATCGCGCAGGTCTTCGGGTATCGGCATCGGCGAAAAGATCGGCACGTTGGCGCCGCCCGTATTGCCGACGGGTATACGGTTCATCATTGAAGCGAACCCTCCCCCGGCTAAACGGATCAGCTGGCCGAGAAATTCTTTCGCGTTTATAGTTCTAACGGCAAAGATCAGCATACGAAAGTGGCTACCAGAATGCGAAACAGGATGGTATTGGCCGATAATGTGCGCTCGCTCAAGATAGCGCCAGGCTTCGTGCATTTGCTTTTGGCGCAGAGCGTCTCTGTATTTTCTGAGCTCGGTGCGGTAAGCATCTTTGAAAATTTTTGGCATCTTGAAATTCATATATCCCCCTTTGAGATCGTACGCACAAGGTAGAAAATTGCCGGAGCATCGACTTGAACGAAGCGGCTATTCTTGAAAAATTTTCAGCTGAAAAGCTTCGTGGTTTTTGAACTGCGAAGGGCTCATGCCGAATGAGCGGCGAAAGATGCGACTGAAATGCGCCTGGTCAGCGAAGCCGCCGAGATACGCAGCCTGCGCCAATTCGGGGCGCTCGCCCAGCAGCCTGATCGCCTTGCGCGTTTTTGTCCAGACTTTGTAGCCCGAGACGGCAATGCCCGTCTCATCGCGAAACAGGTGGCGAAAACGGCTGAGAGAGAGCCCGGCAGATTTTGCCAGTTCGGCGAGTGAAGCATTCTCGCTTGCAATTTTTTCAATGCTCGCCGCTATGCGGGCATCGATTGACCGTTCGGTGGCGGCTTTTTTATGCCAGTGTAAAATCTGTAGAATCTCTTGCTTCGACCGCTGCGTCGCCTTAGCCAGTGTTTCGGCAATCGATTGTATTTCGCGCGCACCCACGGCGTCGCTGACATCGATCGCCGGGTCACCCTCGACGATCACGCGTTCGGCAAAAAGATTTGCGCCAATGGTCAATGGGTCGAACAAGATCAGAATAAACCGATGCGGGGATTTAAAAGTCTCATGGCTAATGCCCGACGGCACCAAAGCGGCTTCGTATTCACGCCATTGACCATTTCTACCGCGCAGCCTCAGCGGAGCGTCTACCCCAAGGCAAAGCTGCGTCAAGAAATGGCTATGGCGCTCGGTAGAAAACGATGCGCCCGAATAGGCCGCGATATCAGACCAAATACAAAGCGTTTGCATGCGCTGCTACAATGTGCAGGGCCTTATTGCCTGAATGTTCAGGCGAGCTGCTGCAGAACCTTATCGAGATGCGCGTAGCACTCAGCCATGCCCTCGCTGGCACCAGAGCCAAGCACCATCTTGCATATTTCGGCCGACGCGTATTTTGCAACATGCGTCATGAGGGTGCCACCGTCTTCGCTGGTGAACGTGCGCGACTCAAACGTGGCATTTGGGTCTTCGGGCGCGTTCGCATCAAATGCCGACAAATCCATCGCGTAGTTTTCAGAGTTGGCAATAACCTCGGGCCGCTGAACTTCGGTAAAGTGCCCATAGACGCCCATCTTGCCGCCATCGGGGCCGGCATAGACATATAGGTATTTGCCACCGACCTTGAGATCG
>JAKQXK010000019.1 GCA_029561505.1 Spirochaetota bacterium
AAGAAAAGAAAACCGTATTCATATGGCAAATTCTGACGGCATGGGACGACGCGGGCACGCTTGAAGCAATTCTCGACACAAACAAGATTATTCTCAGCCGCCGGGGTCCAGGCAATATGTCGGCGATCGCGGGAGACGCGAAGGTGGTGAATTCGCAACTCGACCAATATGCCAGCATCAGCGAAGGTGCGCATATCGAAAATTCTACACTCATCAACTGCATCGTCGATCGCGGTTCAGTGATCAAAAATTGTAAACTTGAAAATTCTCTGATAGGTCGTAACGCCGTGCTCGAAAATATTTCCGGTACCATAGTTGTGGGCGACGACACGCAGGTTCGCGCCCGCTGACCCTGTTTGTGAAACAGATCTACATCGCCGAGCCGTACTATTCGGTTTGTCGCTACATAGAAGAGACGCTCGCGAAACACGGCTATGAAGCCTGGCTCGTGGGCGGCAGTGTACGCGACCTCTTGATCGCGGGCCGGCTCAGCGATCTTGATTACACAACCAACGCGCACCCCGAGGCTGTGCAGAAAATATTCCCGCGCACGGTGCCGGTCGGCATCAAGTTTGGCACGATTCTGGTTCTCTACCGTGGCCAGAAGGTCGAAGTTACAACCTACCGGGCCGATGCCGACTACGAAGACGGGCGCAGGCCGAACACGGTTGTGTATGCGCAAGAGCTTGCGGTAGATATCCGCAGGCGTGATTTCACGATCAACGGCCTTGCCTATTCGGTAACTAAAAAACAGCTCGCCGACCACTGCGGCGGCATCGACGACCTTTCGCGTAAACTTCTCAGAACGATCGGCGACCCGATGCAGCGCTTTACCGAAGACGGGCTGCGCCCAATAAGAGGATGCAGAATTGCGGCGAAGTTGGGTTTTGAGATCGAGCCTCAAACCCTCATCGCCATGCGGCAATGCGTCCAGATTACCTCAAAGGTCGCGCCTGAACGTTTTTTCGATGAGTGGCGCAAAACACTACGCATGAAGAACCGGCGCTCTTACTGGCATCACCTGCTCGAAGCGCACATTCTGCCTGCTTTTCTGCCGCACATCGCCGAGGCGTTTACCGGCGAACCGCGGGATCAATTCTTGCGAGAGATCGATCACCTGCATCTGCGCACGATGGCTGACTATGCGGCGGCAGTGTTCATGCTCTTGCAGATTGATGATCATGCAAAAATTGAACAGACGCTCCGCGGCACGAAATTTCCCGTGGCCGACATGAAACTTTGCCTCAATCTGCTCGAATCTCCGCTGTTGATGCTCGCTGACACATTTAGCAGAATTGAACTTAAGCGTGCACTCGCCGAGATCACTCGGCGCAATCGTGTTGCGCATATGCGGTTTGCGACAGCGATGCGCGCTTCTCGCCAAACCACAGCGGGTATGCTCCCGGGGCCTGTGCGCCACGCGCGTCAGCATGCTTCTGCGCTCTATATTTCCATTCGCCGATCACGTGAACCGCTGGATATTTCTGACCTCGCGGTCAGCGGCACCGACGTGCAGGCGCTGGGAATTCAAGGCCGTGCTGTCGGCGATGCGCTCGAAAAACTGCGCGCGACAGTTATCGAGCGCCCTGAGTTAAATCGCCGTGATGAACTGATTGGTATTTTAAAGGTGATGCCTTCTGTTTAGTGCACCCGAAAAGAATAGCAGTCTGGCTGATCAGGCCTTTGGTTCTTTCTTCTTCTTGCCGGCAAATTCAGAAACCCCGGCCTGCTGATCGAGTTTCAACCGCTGCTCTAACATGCGGCGCTCGTGGTAACTGCGGCGGGTTTCACGCTCTTCTTCGGTCTGCTTGCGCGGCTCGATTTCAGAAGGCTGTAGTGAAACCAGAAGTTCGGTGAAGGGTTTCGGAATCAAAAAGCCATCCCAGCTATTGAGGCGCCAGAAGCGCCGCGGTGACACACAAACCGGAACAAGCTCTGTCTGAGTTAATTGCGAGGCCACTATCGCCCCCGCCTGAAACACATACATCGGGCCCCGCGGGCCGTCAGGTGTCATTACAACCGAACTTTTTCGCCGGCCCAGTGCATGATTCAGCATCGTCAGTGCTTCTTTGCCCCCGCGCGACGATGAGCCCCGGGCGACGTCTCCGCCCCAGCGCTCGACCACGTTTGCAATTGCCTCGCCGTCATTAGACTGGCTGATAAGTACCGTCAGATGCACTCCCTTGTCAAAGAAGGTGCGCTTCAGATATATTGCCGCCATAAAAATACGGTTATGCCAAAAGAGAAAGATTACGGGCCTGCGACGGTTCAGAATATCATCGCGAATACCTTTGCCTTCGACATAGGTCACGCGGCAGGTCATATAGATGAATTCCATGAGCCATTTGAGCAGGGTCACGCCGAGCCAGTGGGCAAATTTCTTAAGCATGGGTTTGTTTATTTTCGCGGCCTCGCCGCGAAAATGAACTATTCAAAATCTTTATAGATCAGGCTAGGCTGAATACCGGTGTTGCCCTGGTACTTGCCGCTCTTGTATTCTGTGAATTCTCCTTCGACGGTATGATAAAAAATCTGGCAGATCTGCACACCGGGATAAATGCGCACCGGCTGAATGCTTGAAATCTCAAGAGTCCAAAAGCCGCGGAAACCGATGTCACCAAACCCCGCCGTGATGTGCACAAAGAGACCCAAGCGCCCGATGCTGCTGCGGCCTTCGAGCATTGGTACCAGATTGCGCGTCTCTGTCAACTCACGCGTACGACCAAGATAGAGCCTGCCTGGTTCAATTACGAAACCCGAATCAGGTATTTTGAGAAGCTGCGTTTCATTCGGCTTCTTCATATCGAGCAGCGATTCTTTGTACACGAGCAATTCGTCGTGCAACGTCAGATTATAAGAGTTGGGATTTAAAAATTTATCGTCATATGGCTCGATAATGATATCTTTGCCGAGTCGTTTTTTAATCTCAATACCTGACAGAATCATTTATTCTCCATCACCGACACAAGGTTGCGCGCAATGTGTTCGAACGCGTCTACCACCGGTGCAATATTCTTGTTTTTGTTTTTGTAAACCGCAATCTCACCTTTTTCTGCGGCGGCCATACAGTCTTCGACCAAAGGCACCTGACCCAGCAGCACGCTTTCAGAGCTGGCTGCCAGCCGCGAACCCCCGCCGCGCGAAAAGATGTGGCTTGGTTTGCCGCAATGGCTGCAGATAAACTCACTCATGTTTTCGACGACACCCAGAATTCTGATGTTTACCTGTTCGAACATGGCGACAGCACGACCAGCGTCGAGCAACGCCACAGACTGTGGGGTCGTGACAATGATAGCTCCGTCTGTTTGCACCAATTGCGCGAGAGACAGCTGTGTGTCACCAGTACCCGGCGGCAGATCGATAATGAGATAGTCGAGCTCACCCCAGTTCATGTCGTACAAGAATTGCTCGACCGCCTTGCCGAGCATTGGGCCGCGCCAGACGATTGGCTGGTTGTCGTCGACCAAGAAAGAGAAGCTCATGAGTTTCAATCCATATTTTTCTACAGGTGTAATGCGGTCGTTTTTCACGTCGATCTGCTGCCTGCCCGAAAGCCCGAGCATCTTGCCGACCGACGGCCCATAAATATCTGCATCCATAAGGCCGACTTTTTTACCCATCTGCTGCAGAGTTGAAGCCAGGTTTACGGAGACGGTCGATTTGCCAACACCACCTTTGCCTGATGCAACTGCGATCACATGTTTGACACCGGGAATGCTGCGCTGCGGTCTTGAGACCGGGCCTTGCTTCGTGACTTCGGGCTTAGCCTCGTTCCACTTGAACTTAAAGCCATCGGGCGCGATGCCCTCTTTGCTGGCGAGCGTGCGCAGCTGCGCTTCGATCGCGAGTTGCCACTTTTTGTCGCCTGCTGCCTTGAGTTCAATGATCGGCTTCTCGCCATCGTGCATTGCGACGAACAGCTTATCGTCGATGATTGATTTATGCGTCAGCGGATTTTGAACCTTGCTGAGTAAATTTTCTAGTTTTTCTTTCATGTTACCTGCTTTTGAATGTGTTGGCGACCCAAATAGCCGCAATATTGAAGACGATACCGAAAATTCCCACCCAGGCATAATGCTGTATCGGCTGACCCGGTGGCGCATAAATAATGAACGATGCAGCTATTGCGCCTAAAGACATCGATAGCTGCTGCACCGATCCGTTGAGACTCATGAACGTGCCTCGGTGCGCCGGGCTGACGGTGTTATTGAGCAGAGCCATTGCCGGTACCATGCGCCCTGAAACAAATATAAAGAAGAGAACAGTTGAAAATAGCAGCAGCGGAAAAAACTTCGTCCATTCGTAAGTGACGAGAATAAATGGTATGGATGCCAGCAGCGACACAAAACTATAGATGCGGACATTGCCGAATTTATCACTGAGCCACCCGACGATCGGTGAGCTGACGATCGTGGCGATGCCACCACTCAGATATATGAGCGGCAACTGTTCGTCGCTGACGCCATTATTCTTCTGCATAAACCCCGCTATATATGGTATGATACTGAACCCCGCAACAAAGTGAAAGACCATCATCAGGTAAAGGCGCTGGTGCTTATTCTCAGAAAGTACAGCCTTGATTTGGCCCACAACGTTCATGCGCGGCCCGAACAGGTGATCGCGAAGTTGCGGCATGCGCAGCCATGAATAAACCAGAATGAATACTGACCCCAGGGCAATAAGATAATAGGGTAGCTGCAAGAAGAAACCGTTCGCCAGCCAGATACCAGCGGGCACACCGATAACCGCAGCCACTGAAAACGCCATCATGATGACGCCCGTCGCGCGGCCACGTTTTGAAGGCTCGATCAGGTCGCCGATGATCGAGAACGTCACACCTGAAAGCAGGCCGCCGAACGCGCCGGTG
>JAKQXK010000049.1 GCA_029561505.1 Spirochaetota bacterium
AGTCGGTATTACCCCGCGTTGTCTACGCTCTGGTGCAGCCTTTGCCGCCGCTTCTGATTGTGCTTCGGCACCGTTAAATGTAAATACCGCGTTGCAATGCTGGCATTTTGCAATCATCTGTTGAATGTTGATGCCATCAGCGGCAATGGGTTTATGGCAGCGCCTGCATTGAAGATCCATGGTGCGGCTTTTCAAAGATGTCGTGTTCGGTCAATATTTACCGCAGCATCTGTTGCAAGAGCGATCAGCGTAATTGGAATTCAGGTTGTTAAACCACGGAGGACACGGAGGCGCACGGAGGTTTGTTGACAGCGTGCGCTGGCAATTGCAGGTTTGCCTATGCTGAGAGCGCGCGTGCCCGAAAAGCTGAAGGAGCTGGTTGAAAAATTCAGGCTCAATGAAGAGCATTACAAGTCGCACAGTTTTCTCGAAACACAGGTACGCGTTGAGTTTATCAATCCGCTCGTGAGGCTCATGGGATGGGACGTCGATAATGAAGCGGGAAACTCACCTGAATACAAAGATGTCATTCATGAGCTCCATTCGGGCAATCGCAAGCATATTGATTATGTCTTCAAAGTGGGGTCTGAGAAAAAGTTCTTGATCGAGGCCAAGCGCCCTAATGAAGAAGTCATCGGAAACGGAGATCACGCAAATCAAGGCAAACTCTATGCCTGGGAGGCCCACATACCGCTCGTTGTCATAACAGACTTCGAAGAGCTCGCGATCTATCAGGGATATCGCGAACATCGCCCAGAGCCTCAGCCACAGCCGGCGGATTCGGCCGCAACAAGACTGGTATTCACTTGTAAATATACAGACTATGCAAAGTACTGGAGTTTTCTCTACAGCCTATTGAGCAAGAAATCGGTCATGCTTGGTTTGCACGACCATCTGCTCAGGCGATTGGATGAAGTTAAGGCAAAAATCTCGGAATCTGTATATGCCTTTGGCGAGTTTAACTTGCTCTACAGTATTGCGCAGAGTTTCGGGGGCGAAGATTACAGCGTTGAGCAGGATATCGAGATCGGGGAATATCTTCAAGCGACGCGACCGGCTCACGCTACGGACATATCCATGCAAGAGGGAGTAAGATCGCCTTTGCGGATTGCGGCGAATTCTGTTTCTCATGCGCCAGCCGCGTTTTATCTGGCCCCGGTATATCCATAGTGCTATAGCTTTACGTCGCAACGGTACGTTGTGAAACCTGCCGCCATCATGGTCAGTCAGATTCGCCGAGCATTGATGGGAGTGCTCGCCACTATTGTGGCATGGGCAAGTGTCGGGATTTTGGATACTTCTGCGACCGAGCCCAAACCCTCGATCGTCGATTTGATAAACAAACTAAAACCCGATTCTCTGCGCAAGGCTAACGGCAAATGGCTGCAGACCTGGGTTGACGACCCCGGTTTTGGCGACAAAGGCCCGGCTATCGTCGATATTTCCAACGGGTTCGCATCGTTCATCGACAAAGGCACGGGCGCTGGCACGATCGAACATGAATTTGCGATTTATTATCCCGAAAATGGCGGGGCTGTTCTGGCGCATAACTACACAAACGATATGGATACCTATCGCAGCGAATTAAAATTTTACCAGCTGCGCGCGGGAAAGTTGGCGTTGATTGAGTCACCGATGCCCAAATTGAGCTGCCGTGAACTTGCGTCTGACACTACAAAGAATAAGTTTTATGCGAACGCCGGGGTTGCAAAACTTGCAGACGACCCGGTATTGCCGACTTACTCTCTGCCGCGCAAGGGCACTTCGATTATGGCATATTGCGATGCCTCTCAGAACCGGTTCAATATCGAAGCACCTTTGGGTGAGCAGGGAAACCTGAGCCACGACGACAAAGCCGCGATCATCGCGGCGATAGATTTTCCCTTCAAGATGGAATATGCGTGGAACAAGAAGAAAGGTCTCTTCATCGTGGCCAAAAGGCAAAAACAGAAATAGATATACTTAACCAACGTTGGCCATCCAAAAGGTGTCTGAAGAATATCCTATCAAACACACTTGACGCTCTGCTCAATTGAGTTTCAATGTTCCATGAAAAATTCTCTGCGAATTCTTATCTTTATCTCAATGACCTTGCCGGTCGCCGTGTTCGCCGATCCACCGGTTGCATCCACAGACCCTACCATCTGTACTCAAGGCTCCTCTGACAATTGTTACCTCTCTGACATCAACGGCGTCAACCAGCCGCTCGACACGCAGACGCGTGGCCTGGGCGTGCCCAATCGCCTTATCGAATCTGATATGAACATGTTCATGAATCCTGGGCAGCTAATGAACTATGGCACAGCATACCTCGAAGGCTGGCTCGGCGCAAATCTTGTCTGGGGTGGTGCGACAGTGCCATTGCCCGCGAACCAAAAGCTCGCCGTGTTTGTGCGCAGGCCTTTGAACGCGAATAGCGCACTCGGTTCGACGCAGGCGCTTTTTGATAAATTTCCACAGGCCGGGGGCCTCACCAGCGGCGTCCCCGGTTATGCGGGCGATTTTAACGGCGCACAGCTCGGTATTCTCAACAAGACGAACAAAGGTTTCGGCAACCTCGACCTCATGTATGGTATGGCGATGGGCGATCTGAATTTAGGCCTGCGGCTCAGCTATGCAAACATGCGCAACGGCGTCGATACCGCTGTTGCAGCTACGGGCACGGTCGCAAAATATATGATGAGCGCACACAATATTGGTGTTGGCCTCGGTGTGCAGTGGAAAAATCTCGGGCCGGGTTATCTCGACCTGTCACTCTCGAGCGATATTCCGCTGATGAACATCGAATACAACACGACGACCACCGCGGGCAGCGAGAGCACTACCGTCAAAAGTTCGGCGGCACCATCGATCGGTTTTCTGGGGCGCTATGTGATGCCTGTGGGGCAAGACAAGTTGATCGTTGCGCTCAACATCGACCAGTACAAGATGCCATATGAAATTCGCGGCGCAAACCTCGCGGCCACAGCGATCTCGCATGACGCTTCTGCATCCGCATTGAACATCGCGTTAGATGCAGCCTACCACCAGATGTTTCAAGAGGGTAAGCTGAAGGTAATTTATTCAGCCGGTGTGGGCACGGCATCCGTCACATATACAACGGTGAACAACGTGACGCAGAGCAATCTCTCGTTCGAAAAAGACCATTTTTATATACCCGTCGGGGTTGCGGTTGAGCACAAGACTTTTGAGACGTTCAAAACTCGCATGGGCGTGCGCAAGAACGTATTCTCAAATAAGACGAGCACCGACAAGACCGCCACGCAGACCATCACCACAGACCGTGCCTTCTTTGGTGAAGATGAGCTGATTGTCGCGATGGGCTTAGGGTGGACACCCGCCGACAAAGTGAACATCGATTTCGCGATGAACGCCAATGCTTTTAAGCTCGATACGTTTTTCAGCGCTGTCTCTGCCCGGTATCACTACTAAAAGAGGTAATATGAAAATGCACACAAACTCTTCGCAAATATTCGCCGCTATCTTGTTGGTGGCGACGAGCGCTCTCAGCGCAATAGAAGGGCGCGTGACGTATCTTTCAGGCAATGCGGATATCAAAAGTTCTGGCAAAGTGACTGCGCTAAAACTGGACGCCTTACTCAAAGAGGGCGACACCGTCGTTACCAGGGCAAAGGCCAAAGTTGGCATACAGATGTCTGACGGCGCTTCATTTTTCGTGAGCCAAAATGCTTCACTGGAGATTCGCCCCGGCTCGCAATATTACCAGACCGATGGCGCGATCAGCATGCTTTTCAGAAAATCGGGCCGTGATGCCTCGGGCAAGTGGGCCATCAAGACTCCCGTCGTGACCGCTGGTGTGCGCGGCACCGGCTTCACGGTCGAAGCCAGCAAATCGCAGACGCGGCTCGTACTTTTTACAGGCAAGGTGATCATGACTGATTTCGTGCGCGAAACCGGCCTGCAGAGCGACCCCAATCTCATGATGCAGGATTTCTTGAACGACATTGAACTCAACGCCGGCACGGCTCTTCGCTATGATGGCAGCGATGTCAAAAAAGAAAGAATCGATCTGAAAGCTGAGCCGATGAAGTCGCTGCATGACGAGCACCAGCAGCTCGAAAAGTCTGACGGCTGGCAAAAGGCCAACCGACAATTCAATTAGCAATCTAGCGTCCCTAGAATTCTGAATCTTTGCCTGCACCCACGAGGCGCAGGTATCGGTCGAACGAACGCATCGACTCATCGGTGAGGCCTTTCATCTCATAAAGTACGCCCAGATTATACCAGGCCGCTGCCATGCGGTTATCGCGTGCCAACACGGCCCGAAAATGTACCTGCGCGCGGTCGTAGTCTCCGAGTAACATTGCGGCGAGACCCATGAATTGTTCACCGTCGAGGGCGAGGTAAAGCTGTTTGCCTGTGCGCTTGAAATCGCGCGTGGCCTTTTCAAGCCTTACGTAAGCGGTGCGGGTGTTCGCGCGCGCAACGCCGAGGTCTGTAGTCTTTACCGAAAGCAGATGCTTGCCGCAAAGGTACCAGGCAAATGCGCTGATTTGGTGCCCTTCGAGCAGCGCATCGCACTCGCTCACCAGCGTTGCGTTGTCACCCGAGTTTGCGGCGGCTTCGATTTTGGCGAGAATCTCTTTTTCTTTCTTGAGTTCATGGCTCTGCGCGCCCAAGGCGCTTGCGAGGCACACGGAAACACACAAGCTTGCAAGGCTTCGTGTCAAATTTCAGCCTCAAGCTTCTCGAAGAATCTCGCGAGCGCAGGAAAAAGCAGACGGTACGCGTAAAATATGCAGAGCATGCCTACGAAGGTGATAAAGCCAAAAGACGCGAGACCCACGTGACTCGAAATCGTCAGCGATAGAAAAACCATCGCTGTCGTGAAGTTTGAGATAAATATCGACCCGCCCGTACTGATCATGATGTGGTTTACCTGTGAAAGGCCGAGCTCGCGCGCATGAGAGTAGAGGTAGATGCCGTTGTCGATGCCGACACCCAATAGAATCGGTATAGCCAGCAGGTTAATGTAGTTGAACTCAAAAAGCCAGACACTCGCAAAATGGTGGCTGATACCGATCAGCGCGAACAGGCCCAAAAGGCCTGCGACAAGCGGCGCCAGAATCAACATCATGCCCGCAAACCGCCGCGTCAGCGACAGCACGATAATCGCAATCACGAAACCGATCAAAAGTATCTCGCGCAGCAGGTCTGTCATTACCGTTTGCAGAATGTCGTCGAGCACATACAGGTCTGAGATGCCGGTGTGAAAATTCGCCGCGGGACACCTCGCCTGTGCGGGCACTGCGACGCTGCAGGCTTCGCGGTATTGCGCGGCAAAGTCGAGAACACCCCGGCGCAGTGTGTCTGTATCGCGGGCAAAAATATAAAGAAAATACCTGTCGTTGACTATCAGGTGCTGCTTGAACGCAGCGGGAATATCAGCAACGGCGGGCGGTGGTGCCGAGGTCATTTCGAGACCGGCTCGAATCTTTCGCAGATTTTCGGTATCAAAACGAACGAGACTATAGACCTCTGCCTGCCGCAGCAGCTGGTGAATTGCCGCAAGTACGCGGCGCTTAGCACCGGCGTTGGCTGGTATCAGATCGCGAATGCTGTGAAATTCTGCATTGCCCGGTTGCAACCGCAGCTTCGCTTCGGTGGCCGCGAGTTCAGGGAGGCTGTCAAACTCGTAAACGACCATATGGCGCCGGTTTTCAATGACGGTGAAATGCGCATCGTCGTTTGACATCGCGGCTTTACGGGCCGCACGGTCGACCTGGTCGAGCTCGAAAAAATCATATTCAAAAGGCGGATTTATCACCGTTATGATTCCGTATGCCGCGATCAGGGCTATCAGCGTCACGTGCCAGCCCCGTATCTTTCGCGTCTTTTCGAGCATGTGCGAAGGCTCGGTAGTGCCCTGAGAAAATTTTTCTGTGAGAAACACCAAAGCGGGAAAATACAGAACGAAAGCGATGAAAAAGAATAAAATGCCGGCGAACGCGATTTTTCCGAATTCGGCAAATGCAATAAATTTTGAAAAGCTGAGCGTCAGAAACACCGCTGCCGTGCTTATCATGCCGAAGCTGAGCCCCCTGAAGAGGTTGCGCATGGTGATTTCAAGCGCCTGCGTCATGCCGTGCTGCTTCAGCCGTTCGCCTTTGTAGCGTGCAAACAGATGAATGCCATAGTCGACGCCCAGGCCGAGCAAAATCGCGGTCAAGAACGAGCTGATAATGCTGATCTGGCCCATGAAATACCAGGCGGTGAAATACGTATAACCCAAAGCCGCAATAACAGGCAGGCCGATCACAAGAATCACGCGCAGCGAGCGAAAGAAAATAATCAGAGAAGCGGCAAGAATCAGCAGCGTAATCGTCGTAGACTGGTTGATGTCGTCGGCCAGTCGCTTCTGTTTTTCGACGTCTGCGGCATATCTACCGCTAAAGTGCAGCTTTAATCCCCTGGCATTTGCGTAAGGCGTCAGGCTGTCTTTCAGCGTTGATAAGAGCGACTGCGAAAATTGAATCTCGTCGGGTGAAGTTTTGAGCGACAGTAAAATGGAAATCCGCTTTTTTTCGGCATCGATGAATGCGTTGCTGCTCAGATATTTCTTGCGGTACTTATTGAGAATATCACCCACATAAAAGCGCGAAGGAGCTGTCTGCTCGAGATCTTCGAAATATGGGTTTTCTCTGCGTTTGGCCTGGTCGATCGTCAACCTGAGGCGCTCATACACTTTTTGCAGGTCTTCAATATCTGCGTAATAAAGAGAGTACCGCTGCAAGAAACCGCCCGGAACCTCGTAAATAACCCGGCTCGTATTCGACTTCAGAAATTCATTGGTAGCAACCGTAGCTTCGACCTGGCGCGCTGCGGCAACAAGTACCGATTCGTCTTGTTTGACGGCCGAGGTGAAAGAAACGACGAGCACTCCCTTGATGTCTGAGCGTTCTCGCAGCGCCTGCAGTTTCTTCAGAGATTCGGTTTCTGCGGGCAAGAGATGCAAGAGGTTTGTGTCTATGCGAATGCGGCGGCCATAACGGTAACCGATGAATGACGTGACCATCAGCAACGCCAGAATCGGCCAGACGAAACGGCGCACATGGTACAGCCAGAATGGCCAGAAACGGTCGGCCGCAGCCGACAATAGTTTCGCAAACCGGCCTTGGGGTCGCCGCACTGCAGCCTGTTGTTGATTTTCAGGCATAAGACCCCAGTTTCGATGCGACCTTACGCAAGAAGTGTTTTTGCCTAGTTTCTTGTTTGGCGAGCAGCGCAGCGCGGCTTTCAGGCGCGCGCATCGCTTTAATGGCAAACTTACGCCCAATGTAGCGCATGAACGACAGTGATTCAGCCGGCAATTCATGGCGGCGCGCCGCCCTGATCTTCTGCCCGATTTCAGAGAGTTTTGCTTTATCGACTTCGAGCTCGCCGGCTTTCAGGTATTCGCTCAGAATTTGTGCCACCTTACCCGTTGAGGATCTCTCAATTACTGTCAGCTTTTCGGCACCGGGAATCTGCAGCCCGTCGCGCGTCGCATTTGCTACTCTGTTTTCGATACGCTGCATTGCCGTTACGAACCAGTCACGATAGAGAGAAAGAATGTAGTCTGTCACGATCGGTTTACCCGTCAGCGATACTTCGCGCTTCGTGTGACGCCGCCGCAGCACCCGCTCGTTGATATTTTCCAGCGGCTGCAGGCGGTTCGTTGTGCGCGCGAGCCATTCATCGGTGTGGTGCGTGCCCGGCGTATGAATCTCACGATGCGTGTACGCCAGATCTTGCCCGAGAAAGATAATGCGATCAAATTGCATGAGCCGAAGCAGATCAAATAGCGACGTGGCTACAGAACCACCCGATTGCAGATCGCCTGGAATATGTTCGCCCGCACCGGCAAAAACTTTCTGTTCTTCGAGATAGTCACAACCGGGGCTCACAACCCGGCGATCGTCAATATATTGAGCGGTGAAAGAGATTGCCATTTCGCCCTGCCAGTCACGCGCCACAACCGGGTTAGAGACAGCGTCACATACCAGCAACGGAAACTCATTTTTCTTACCGCGCGGCAAGAGACCAAAGTGTTTCGTCGTGTGTGCCTGGCTGTCGAGTGAGAACACCAAATGCGGCCTGATACCCGCGCGCACGAGCACGCGGTACGCTGAGTCAGCGCAGGCAATAAAGTAGTCATTTTTCACTGACCTCAGATTCTCCAGTGTCGAACGCAGCGATGGCCCGGTTGAGACGAGAATAGCTTCAGACCCTTTGCCGAGCCCAAAGAGCGAAGAGACCGGGCGCGCAGAAGAGAGCAGTGGTAACTTGCTGAGGGCGTTAAAGACCCAGCGCTCTTCGAACTCCAACCTGGTAAAAAGGTCTGAAAAGCGCGAGGCGAGTTTCTGTTTGAAGTCGGTAATCGCCTGCGCGTAGAATGAGCTCTGCAGTTCAAGGCTGCCGCGGTTCTCAAACGTGCGGTAGCCAACGAAGTTTTCAACGTCGAGGTGTTCGACGAGTTCGGCCATGACCGTCAGGTTCTCGGGCACAATGACGGCGACGTCGGCAAAAATATCGGGTCGCGCTTTTTTGAGCGCCAGATACAGTTCGGTGTCTGCTTCGAAGGCGATGATTAATCCCCCTTTGCCTTCGCGGGTTTTTAGCTGTTCTGCCAGCATTTCGAGCATCGGCAGATGCCCGACCCCGGCGACGAGAGCCAGCATGCCCGGTTTTAGCCTGAAAGCACCAATATGGCGCTCAGCCTCGCGCACGGGGTCGCGCTGGCTCACGAGCGAATGGCCTTTTAGCTTTTCGGTGTCGGCGAAAATAGAAAAACGGCCATCTTCATAGCCGAAACGGTAGGTGGCAAATTTCCCGGTGATTTGGCCCAGGGCCATAAGGTGATGAGAGAACTGAGCACACGGCTTCAAGCATAATGCTACTCAAAGAACTCGAAATACTCGGCTTTAAGTCGTTCGCAGACAAAATCAAAGTGTCGTTCAGCACTTCGGTGAGTGCTGTCGTGGGGCCCAATGGCTGCGGCAAGTCGAACATTCTCGACAGCCTCAAATGGGTGCTCGGTGAGAAGTCGGTTAAGACGATGCGCGGCGAAAAGATGGAAGACGTCATCTTCGCCGGTACCAGCAGCCGCAAACCGGCAAACTTCGCGCAGGTTTCGCTCACCTTTGATAACCGTCTGCGCCTTCTTAAAATCGATACCGACGACGTCAAAGTCGGGCGTCGCCTCTACCGTGATGGGCAGAGCCAGTATTTCATAAACGACAGCCGGGTGGCGCTTAAAGAGATAGAAGACCTGTTTCGCGACACCGGCATCGGCAAGTCTTCTTATTCGTTCATGGAACAGGGCCGTATGGACCAGATTCTGTCGAGCAAACCCGAAGACCGTCGCCTTATTTTCGAAGAGGCAGCAGGTGTTTCACGCTTCAAGGCGCAGCGCGAAGACGCAGAGAAGAACCTCGAGAACACGCAGCTTAACCTTACCCGCATTCAGGACATTCAGCGCGAACTCGAACGCGAGCTGAAAATTAAAGAAGCTCAGGCGAAAAAAACCGCCGAATACAACGCGCTCATGGCCAAGTACAAAGACCATGACCTCAAAATTCGCTACCTCATGGTGCGCGATTCAAACGACAAACTCGAAGACCTGAAAGAGAAGCTCAGCCGCCGCCACGGTGAAAAAGAGAAAATTCAGCAGAAGCTGATTCAGATGCAAGAGCGTCTGGCGGCTCTCGACGAAGATGAACGTAACCTAAAAGAAGAACTGCACAAGAAAGATACGTCAAGCCAGATGGCTAATCTGCAGATCGCGCAGCTCGGTCAGACCATTGCCGAGAAAGAGACACAGAAGACCGCGTTTTCGGCGCAGCTTGCCGGCCTCAAAGAGCGCATTGGCAAATTTGAAAAGCGTATCAAAGAACTGAAGGCCGAGGCCGCCGAGCAGAACCAGTTTACGCTCAAGCTCGACCTGAAAGTTTCTGACATTCAGAAAGAAATCGCGCGACTGCAGAAGCGCATCGACGAATGTGCGGCAGAATCAACCGCTGCAGACGCCGACCTTGCTCGCTTAGAGACCGAGAAGAACGAAGCCACCAAAAAGCTCAACGAAGTGCACGCGAGGCAAGAAGAAACGATTCGCGAGCTGCTCGATTCTCTCAAGGCAGAGAAAAGCCGCTGGGAAAAAACCGCCAAGAACCGCGAGCAGGCTTTTACCGAAATAGAGCTCTATTGTAACGAAACTGCGGCTTCGCTTGAAGCAATTCTCGCTTCGCCAGACGATCATCTGCCGCAGATGCGCAAAGACCTGCAGCGTGTAAAAGATAGCCAGATCTTTCAGAAGATCAGCGAGAAGGCCCACCTGCTCGCTGAGATGAGTCGGGGTCTCTATGAAATTCTGTTCGAAAAAGGTGGCGTGCACTCACGCAAAGAAGAGCTCGATGAAGAGATTGCTGCTCTCGAGAAGCAGATTGACCTGACGACCAAAGAAAGCGCCCGGCTGACAGCGCGCAAGCTTCAGCTCGCAGATGAGACCTCTGCCAATAAACAAGAGCGTGAAAAGCTGCTGGGTGACATCAAATCGCTGAATGTCGAGATCACCAGCGTCAAAGAAAAAGAAAAAAACCTCGCGGGGCAAATCACGAACGAAGAAAGTAACATGGGCTTCGTGCGCGCGCAGTTCACCGAAATCGACCGTTCGGTTGTTCAACTCGCGCAAGAGCAGAAGAACCTGACTCGCGAAGTTGAGAAGCTCAAGAGCAGTATCGAAAAAGAGACGCAGCGCATTGCAG
>JAKQXK010000069.1 GCA_029561505.1 Spirochaetota bacterium
GCTGCCTGATCGCGAGAAGTTGCCTGAAGGGCGCTTCCGGTTTGCGAAACGTGGTAACTTGCAGTACCCTCAGCGGCATGCACCGAAGCGCCGCGAAAGCTCGCCGCCGCGCCTTCTGGGTTCTCAATCACGAGAGGTATATTGATGTCGGCAACCGCATTGAAGCCATCGGGCAATGATGTTTTGCCCGATCGCTTAACGTGAAGTTGACCGGTGTGCTGCGAAAAGTCGTGAACGGCCGCCGCATATTCTGTATGCGTGTGCGGCAGCGGATTGCGCGCATCACTCAGGCGGCCGTCAGTAGCCTGCACAGCCTGCCCCGGAACTGCGACGCCATTACGCGAAAACTGCACGGTACCCCGATTCTCTTCGGTCGCCGGCGCGAGCCGCGGATCGTTCGCCTGCACTGCTCTTTTCTCAATAATTTCGCCGTGGCGCGCAAGCTGAACCCTGCCCTTATGTGACTCATCGGCTTCGATGAGTCTCGGGTCGTCAGCCGCAACAGCCTTTGCGCTGGCTATTTCGCCGGCCTGAGCCAGCAGCACAATGCCTGGCCACGCCTGGGTCGCCAGGCGCAACCTCGAGTCGTTTGCCTGCACGGCTTTTCCGGCGGCCAGTTCGCCATCTTGCGCGAGCGTGACGATACCCGCCGAATCGGCGGATGCAGGCTTCAAACGGGAGTCGCTTCCCTGCACTGCTACACCCGACCGAGATTCCCGATCATTGGCGAGCTGCACGATGCCCGGCGCTTCTGTCGAAGACCGATTCAAACGAGCATCATCTGATTGCACCGCCGCGCCCGCCCTCACCTCTCCGTTTTTTGCCAACTGTACAATACCAGGTGCGAGCATCGTTGCTGTCTTGAGACGTGAGTCGTTCGCCTGCACTGCCTTTTCTTGTGCAACTTCATTGTCGCGGGCAAATTGCATAATGCCGCGATATTCAGTACTTGCGTTCTTGAGCCTCGAATCGTCGCTTTGCACAACGCGATTCGGAGCCGACACAGTGTTGCCGGCAAGCAGCACTGCTCCCGGTACGTTCTCGCTCGCCATGCGTATAAATGACGATGCTGCCGGCTCTGCTGCGGGCCATCGCGCCGCAACAGCGCTGACGGCGACATCGAGAATTTTCGATTGGTACTCCCCTTTTTTGTAGTGCGCCGATTTGTTGATGTGAATTTTTACAAAACGTGCGCGGGTGGGGTTAAAGCTCCATGAGTTCCAGGTGGCCGGGGCAGAAAAAAAATGATCTTCGCTGTGCAGAGTCTGCCAGACATTGCCGTCTTCTGAAAGCTGAATCTGAAAAGCCGGCGGAAAGTAATTCAGTTCATCATTGATCGCCTTAAGGCGAACACCATCAATAAAAAACAACTCACCTAAATCAGCCTGAATCTCTTCTGGTTCGTTTTTATCCCGAACCAATGACGCCCAACCGTAGTCTTCGCGCCGGTCTGTCAGGTTCGCGGCAGTCCACAGGCGATCATACTCCGATGAAGCCTTAAGCTTGATTTGTGAATGAAAAGAAGTCTGAAAATTGCGCAGCTCGCTTGCATGCACCGGACCACCTTCTTGATAAAAGTGCACCTGCAGGTATTTGGCAACCGTCAGCGGAAAACGAAAATCACGCGTATCGCCCCGGCTTTCGTGCTGCAGGCCGTGCACGCGATAGAAATGCACTCCGTCGTCTGACCATGCGACATCTGCCAAAACGTGCACAGAGCAATCGAACTGCAGTCGGTTTAACCAGGCACTGCCCTCGTACTCAAGAACGGCGCTGCAATGCGGCGCGGTGCGCTCGATTTGAAACGCAACCGAACCGCCCTGTTGCGAAGCCTTAAGCGCAGGTGAAAGCGATCGAACATGCGCAGCAGTGGCGCTGCGCGAACGGGTGATATCCATCAAAACGAGATCAGCGAATGAACTGCATCAGCCAACTCGCAACCCAAATCATGAGAAGGGTCATACCGCAACCGATGAGACCAAAGACAAAGGCAAAATAGCCTTCTAACCTGCCCGACTCTTGATTCAGATAGAGCACGATGCGCTTCTTTTGTTCTGCGTCAGCCTGAATGACCTTGTGCTCCCAGGCTTCGATGCGCTCAAACGGATTTGAAATAGAAAGCGATTTTTCAGCAGACACAAGCCGCACAGAAAATATAACCGCGAGTACCGAAACCAGCAGGTAAATAAACCCGCCTATGACGTAACCATGGTTCACCGCGGCTACCATGTACATTTGCCCGCGGCTCTCGATGAGCATTGCGAGAACGGCAAAGAACTCGATCACGAGAAGCAACACCGAAATAAACAGCAGCCATCGACCGCGGTCAGCAAGGTGTTCGATGCGTTTCAGACCCAGCAATAAAGAAAGATCTTCAGTTGTAAGATTTCGTTCATGATCACCAAAGAGCGGCGACACATATGCATCGCGCACCGGCGAGCCGCTCTGCAAATACCAGAATAAACCGAACAGGCAAAGTAGAAAAAAGAAAACAACCGTATAAAGCATTAATGGCATAAATCCCCTCTTTATTGGCGATCAACGATCG
>JAKQXK010000074.1 GCA_029561505.1 Spirochaetota bacterium
AGATCGTTCTGCGCATAAGCCGACCAGACAGGCGAACCAACTGCGATCACGAGATAGATTACCCAGCTGTTGCTTTGAGGGGCACTTTTCGGATAACCCGGTATCGCCATCGAAGACTCATAACAGCCGATATACAATGCGGCAAGCAATTGCTCTGAAGGTGGCGCGCATCTGCTTTACGGGCACTCTCACTCAACAAATTCAGCGCATGGCAAAACTCGTTCTGATTCGCCACGGCCAGTCGCTGTGGAACTTACATAACCTATTTACCGGCTGGGTCGACGTGCCCCTGTCGGCGCAGGGTATTCAAGAGGCGATTGCCGCAGGCAAGCGCCTCTCACACGAAAAGTTCGATATCATTTATACATCCACCCTGATTCGCGCGATCACCACTGCGATGATCGTCATGTCAGAAAATCTCGAGGGCAAGGTGCCGATTCTGCAGAAAGACACCGCAGAAAAGCCGCTCGACTGGTTCAAGATATATTCACCCGCTTCTGAGGCGAACAGCATTCCCGTGCATTCTGCCTGGCAGCTCAACGAGCGCATGTATGGCGAACTGCAGGGGATGAATAAAGAAGAGACCGCAAAAAAGTTCGGTGACGCGCAGGTTAAAATCTGGCGCCGCAGCTACGACGTACCGCCACCGCAGGGTGAATCGCTCAAAGATACCGCGGCACGCTCGATTCCCTGGTTTGAAAAGCATATTGAACCAAAGTTGAAAGAAGGTAAAAACATTCTCGTCGCGGCGCATGGTAACAGCCTGCGTTCGATCATCATGCATCTTGAAAAACTGACTGAAGCGCAGGTGCTCGAGCTCGAGCTCAAAACCGGCGAGCCGGTGGTTTTCAACGCAGAAGGTGGCAAAATCACGCGGAGCGCGGGCTAAACAACTTCATGCGCAGCGAACTCGCGCTGCAAATTCTGCAGTACCTCTACGATCGATCAGGTCGGCAGATCGACATCGGCGAACTTGAGGTTCAGATCGGCAAAGATATTCATGTGCTGCGTCCCGCGATCGAAGATCTGAAGACCAACGGCTTCATCAACGAAGAAGAGTACCGTCTCGAAATTCTGCCGACGGGAAAACATTTCGCGCAGAGCCGATGGGTCTGAAGTTTCTGGGGCTCGACCCGGGTTATGCCCGCATGGGATACGGAATCATCGAAGTTGAAGGCAATCGCGCCGGGTTCTGCGACGCGGGTGTTGTTGAAACCAGCCCCAAACAGGCAGAGGGCCATCGGCTCGCGATCTTGCAGGATTTCATGCGTACTCTCTTCGCTAAACACGAGATTGAACATGCAGGCCTTGAACAGGTTTTCTTGCGCCGTGATCTGACTACGGGCATTAAACTTTCAGAGGCGCGTGGCGTCATTGTGATGAACCTCTACCTGGCGAAGATACCTTACTCTGAAATATCTCCGACTTCGATGAAAAAATCGATTGCTGGCTCAGGCACTGCTCAGAAAAAAACGCTGCAACTCATGACCGCGAAGCTTCTGAACCTGCCTGCTCAGATGAAAATCGATGACGCGGCCGACGGCCTTGGGTTGGCATTTTGTGCGTGGCTGCGCTGGCAAGCTTTGCAGCTGAAGCGGCGAACGCAGCGCTAAAGCAGCCCGGATCGTCACGTTTGCCGCACGATGCAGTTGACCCGGCAACGCCTCCTTTGCATTCAGCTTCATGGATCAGGCGCAGCTTGAAAATCTGGAAAAGAAGTTAGGTTCTCTCGAGACTGAAGTTTTTAAACTTCGCTCTGAACTTGAACGGGCCAAACGCGGCGCCGCGGCGTTGCCGGCAGTTGAACTGAAGCAAGCGGCAACACCGGCAGCGGCAAAGCCAGCCCCCTCCCCTGCCCCCATGGCGCCACCACGGGTTAATGCCACGACAACGGCCCCAGGCGAGAGCGAAAGTTTCTCATGGGAATGGCTCATTGGCGGCAACATTATCGGCAAAATCGGAATCGTGACTCTCATCGTCTCAACGGCGCTTTTCATGGTCTACGCGCTCGATCAGGGTTGGCTCAGCGAGTGGGTGCGCCTGCTCATGCTGCAGGCGGCGTTTGGGGCTCTGGGTTACATGAGCTACAGGCTCTATAAGAAAGAATACCGCTATATACCTGAGATACTGGCGATAACTGCACTCGCCGCAAACACGATCGCAATCTACTCTGCGCACTTCATTTATCACTTTTTGAGCCGCGGCGAAACGATGGCTATGATGTTCTTTCTTATGGCGCTCTCGCTGGCTTTTGCAAGGCGAATCAAGTCGACGGCGCTTGCAGTTATATTGTTCGCCGGCTTTTTTGCGCTGCCCGTCATTCACTCGCGCGGCGTTAACGAGCCGGCAGCGTATTTCACCTATCTGTTTGCGGTGAATGCATTGTTTTTTGTACTGCAACAGTTTCGCCAGTCGCCGCAGGCCATGTGGGTTATGCTCGCAGGTAATGCGCTCAGCGTCTTTGGCTGGGTCGGTACGTATAACCAGTATGCTTTGACAGCCGTCGTCTTCTGCGCGGTGACTCTCGCGATGCTGCTCTATACTGCGCACACAGCTGAATGGGCAGAAAAAATCAGAGATTTTTTTCACCCGGCCTCTGTAATCAGCCTCAATGTCGTGTATGCGACGATGCTTTCGGCTGTACTTTCTGCAAACAAAGATTTTACGCGCGAAATTTACGCCATTTCAGTTTTGTGCCAGGCGGCACTCAATCTTGTGGTGCTGCAATTCGCCGCAGCGAAACGCTGTCATCTTTCGGCTGCGAGCCTGATTGTGACGCTGCTGATGGCAGCGGGCATTGCAACGCTGATCGACGGGCCCGCAGAGAGGCTCAGCATTGCTGTGTTGCTGACCGCTTCGCTTTATTTCAGCGGCCGTGCGGGTGATACGCTGTTGTATTTTGGGGCAGCGATCGCCAACGGCATAAATCTGATAGCGCTTTTCTCTTCACTTTCTCACGGACAAGACGCCTGGTTTATGCTTAATTTTCAGGCGGTGGGGTTCTTTTTCTACGCCGCTGCGGCGCTTTGGTTGCGCACCCGGTCGCTGTGGCCGGCGCAGTATAATTTTGGGCCTGTTTTGACCGGTGTCGCGCTGCTCACTTCATTCGTCGGCATCATCGCCGAACTACAGCGCATCATCACCGGCAAAGACGCCCGTCTGCTTATGGTCACGCTGGTCTTCGCTGCGTACGCGCTCGTGCTGCTCTTTATCGGCTTCAAATACAGAAAGGTCTGGTTTCGCCAGGCGGGCCTTTTTTTCATGGGACTGGCAATTGCAAAATTCTATCTGGTCGATATCTGGCAATGGGATAAATCGATTCGCATTCTCGCAGGTATCATCATGGGGGGGGGACTCGTGCTCATTAGCTTCTATTACGAAAAATTCCGCAACAAATTCAAAGAACTTGGTCTCGTGCTGCTGATCGGCGGCGCCGTGCTTGCAGGTGACGGCATCGAGGCAGCCGAAAAGTTCAAACCAAACCGCTTTAAATTCGTGAAAGATCTGCAACCGGTAAATGAAAGTCTGGCAGAAAATCGCTATGGCCGTGCGCTCGTCGATGCGGAGCTCTACCGTTCTACGGGCGAAAACGATCTGCGTCTGGTCTACGACGGCAAATTGATACCTTACGCACGCCAAACCCTGAAAACCGGCGACGACCGAAAAGTCGACAAAGAAATCGCGCTAAAAGAACTCTTGAGCTCGGTCGACGGCGAAAATAATTCGATCTATGTGTTCGAAAACAAAGACCGGGTGCGCGCCAACAGCCTGAAACTGGCATTCAAAGAGACTGACTTCAGCCGCGAAATTCAGATATACCACCGCCCCGGGCGATTCGAATCAAAGAATCTTGTGAAAACGCAGACGATAACGAAGAAGGCGGGCAAGCCAGAGCAACACACCGTTGATTTTGATCAACTCTCAGGTGAAATTCAGGTTCATGTGCGCAATGACGACGACGAGGCACTTTCGCTTACGCAGTTCGTGACTGTATCAGACAAAGAATACCTCATATTTCGTATTCCAGAGAAATTTTCGAGCGAAAAGAAGGCACTGCAGCTTTTTTATGGCGCCGAATATGCCCAGCGGCCACGGTATGACATCAGCGACGCGCTCGCGAGTGGCACCGAATATTCAGACTTCGCACTGGGGGCCGGCAAGCAGAACCCAGGCTTTAAGCTGACGCTGTTTGACCCACCCTATTCGATCTGGCTTTTCAGAACGGTTTTCTGGCTTCTGCTTCTGCTCATTGCCTGGCAGATGTATGCGGTTTATCGCAGAGAAAAGATGCCAGTAGAGATTCGTTAGCGGGCTCGGGAAAACGCCCGCTATGCGGGTGACTTAGAACGAAACTGCCTTAGTCTTCAACAGCTTCTTCTTCACCCGAAACAGCTGGCTTTTCGAGGCGTTGCGTGAGCGCCTCAGGGCGCATCGCAGAGAGAAAAATGAAGTCGCTGTCGGTGAGCACCATCGAACGCAATTTTCTGCCCATAGTGCAGTCAATCAGGTTGTTGTTTTCACGACCCAGGTCGCGCAGACGTTTAGCTACCGCAGTTTCGGGGGTGATGATCGCGACAATCTTGTCGATGGCGACGCTGTTCGAAAAGCCGACGTGCAATAACTTCACGGTTCGACTCCGCTCTGTAGGCAGAGACTCGCCATCGCTCGTCGCACCGCAAGTGTTTTCTTAAACTGGTTCATTTAGATTACTCCAGATTGCGTACTTGTTCGCGCAAACGTTCTATTTCTGTCTTCATGATGACGGTAAGCGAATTGATCTCAGCGTCTTGCGCTTTGGCGCCGATGGTGTTGGTCTCGCGCTGCAACTCTTGCAGAAAAAATTCCAGCTCGCGACCCGCGCTCTCTTGTTTCTTGAAAATCTCGAGCATGCGCGCAATGTGCATACCAATGCGGCTGATCTCTTCGCTGACGTCGTGGTGCACAGAACGCAAGATATCCTCTTTGCGTTCGTTCCAGATAAGATTGGCGACGTGCACCTTGTCTCTCACCGAGCGCGAATGGTCTGCCGCTGCACGGCCACGACCCTGAACGGCCGCAGCCCCTGCCTCACCCGGCGCTGCGCCGAAAAAGTCTGTATAAATACGGTGCCTGACAGCGATCAGTTTCTTACGGTGAGATTGCACATGCAGCACAGCGATTCGCCGCTGCACTCGGGCGAGATAGCGCAAATGTGTCAGGCAGGCCCGCGTCGTACGCCGGCCCTCAGCCGCGCGTGAACGCTGCATCTTGATGAGTGCACGCAGCAAATGAAAATCAAATTTTGGCTGGTAGGCCCGCCAGTTCTTGACGCGCCTCTCAATGAAACCCGGCAGATGCAGAAACTCCCGCGCATCAAGATTGACCTTTTTTTTCCCGAGCTTTGAGGCAAGAAATCTTTCGTATTGCGAAATGATATCAGTATTGAAAGTGTAGTCTGCGGGCAAAGGCGCCGCGCTCATGAGCGAAACTTCTATTCGGCCACGACCAACACGGGAACGAATGATGTCTTCGGCGTGCGCCCTGAACCAGGCGAGCTCTTCTGGAAACTTGAGTTCAATGTCAAGAAAGCGACTGTTGAGGCTTCGCGCCGAACAGACGATCTGCACGCCCTCTGCGCTGAAATGGCTTTCGCCGTAGCCAGTCATGCTTTGCATGGTAAATTGGCCTTAGGCGCGTGACATTTCAGGCTTTTATATCCACACCGGTTTCGGCATCGATACCGCTGCCTGACTCAGCGCGTGCGCGAGCTTCGGCCTTTTGTTGCGGCGCGAGGCCGTTTTGCCCCCTGATCGTCAGGTACAGCAGAGCTTTGAGGTCCTCCGATGAAATGACGGTGGGCTGCGCGGCTTCACGAGTGCTGATTTCTTGTATGCCTTGCATAGACTCCCTCTCATTCTGAATGTCGGCACCCTGCTCTCAAGCCTTAAGTTTTTTTTCTCACTTTTTTTTCCCGTTTGCCGAAATATGTCTCATGAGGATATCCAGAATTACTATAACGGCCGCCGTGCTGGCTGCCTTTGGCGCTTTGTCTGCAGGGCCTGAAATTTATGACCCGCTCGAGGTCTACAAGAAGGCCAACAGTGCCACCGAACGCCCCGCAACTGAAACAGTCGTCGCCGGCAAAATCACCGAACGCGCCCGCTTCACATACCAGAACGGCCTGCTCGTGCGCACCGAGTTCTTGACGGCAAAAAATGAACCCGCCGGGCATTCGGTGTTTGAATACGAAAATTCGCAGTTAAAGCGCGAGCAGCTGTTCGACGCCGCGGGAAACCTCACCGAAGAAATTCAATACAAATACCGCGCCGGCAGACTCGAAAAATCGCTCGTTCATGATGTTCGCGGCAATGCGAAAATCGAATGGCAATACCTCTATGACAAAACCGGCAACCTCGTTGGCGGCAAACGTCTGCTCGCGGGCAAGCTGACTGAGTCTTTCAAACTGGTCTCGACCCCAGGCTCTTCGACACAAAACATCTATAATGCAAAGGGTGAACTGACATCAAAGGTCGAATCGGTCTATGAAAGCGGCCTGCTGCAAAGCCGCATGAAAACCGGTCTTGTCGGCGCACGTTTTGCGCAATACCGGTATAACACAAAAAAGCAACTGATCGAAATCATTTACCACGACACCGTCAAAGGTGAAAAGGTTCTGGTAAAAAAACACCAGTTTGACTATTCTCTGAATTCAGAATCACCAAAAACTGCGCTGAAATAGCGGCGCTCCGCGCCTCTTGCCAGACCTAGACATTATGCAAGAGGCGTGCTTTCAAACCTTCTTTGAGTAAAATTTCGTTTTCCAACACTTCAAACTCGATTTTCAGGTAATAGAATTGCTTCAGCTTATCTAAGCGTGGCATGTGCTTGCGCAGACGAACGTAGTCTTTTTCGGTGGTCACAACCAGATCATATGGCCTGACGCGGCTCAGAATCATATCGATATCGCGTTCAGAAAAATCATGGTGGTCGCGAAAACTAATCTGTTCTACGTTCTCGGCACCCGCGCGACC
>JAKQXK010000079.1 GCA_029561505.1 Spirochaetota bacterium
CAGAAAAACTATGACCGGCAGGTAGTGCAAGAACATATCTGGCGGGGTGTACAGAATTTCGGTAAAATATGCCTTCGCAAGCACCGCGTCGCCACCGCCCGAAATCTTGTTGATCAGCGGGTATGCAGCCAAAAAAAACAGAAGGCCCAGAACGAGTAAAGTCTCTTTATTGCGTATACCACGCACTGCGGCATAAACAAATGGAATCAGCAAGACCAAAGTAATCGGAAAAACAAAAGAATCAATCTCGAGAAAATGCCAGTCGCTGCCCGCGGGCGTTGCCGAACGGTTGATCATCGCGAAAACATGCTCATGGCCTTTAAACGCCGCGGCCGTTGCCAGCCCGAGCAAGAAGCTCACCTGCGCGACCTGCGACAACACCATACCAAAGAGGCTGGCCCGCCGCAGAATGAGCAGCAGCCCTACGTATGCGGTGGCCGTAAAATAGAACAGGCTGAATGCAATCGCAACCTGGTACTGGACAAAGTAGCCTGCAATTTTTTCCATATGCTAAGCTGACCGCTGTTCGAGCAAATGGCCCGTCTCGATTTCAAGAAAACGGCTGTAAAAACTCTTTTCGATCGCATCGCCATGATCGATCACGCACACCGTTCTGTTGCCAGCGGCGAAGCTGCGCAAAATGCCGGCCACCTCGCCGCGCCCTGAACGATCGAGATTCGAGAAAGGTTCGTCGAGCAACAGAAAATCAGGGTTTGCAACGAGTGCCCGCGCTATCAGGGCGCGCTGCAACTGACCGCCGCTCACCTCTCGCAGCAACGACTTCGCGCACGAGACAAGACCGACCTGCTCGAGAACCTGGCGTGTTTCAACGCCGCCCGCTTCGCGGCTCAGCAGCTGGCGCAGCGCCAGATTCTGCCGCACACCCTGCGCCACCAAAGCCTGCACCGTTATGGGGTACTGGATATCAAAATGTGAACTCTGAGGCACGTACGCGAGACGCGCGAAATCAGTGACGCGCCGCCCTGAAACCAGTGGCAGAACACCAAGCAGTGTTTTTGCGAGCGTGCTCTTGCCCGAGCCGTTAGGCCCCGAAAGAAAGATAACGTCACCAGAATTCACTTTCAGGTCGAGACATGAAATTAAGGCCTTGCGACCATAGCCGATTGCGGCATTGACGAGTTCGAGCGTCACAGATTCGCAGCGAGCAGACGCACGTTGGTTTCGATCATCTTGAGCCACGTCGCCGTGTTCTCGCCTGTACCGGTTTGCACTGGCATAATCAGCAGTCGCGCCCCACTTTCTTCGGCCACGCGGCGCGCCACGCCGACGTTTGTCCAGGGACTGCACAAAACAATCTTGATCTTCTCTTTTTTGATGGTCTCGACCGTTGTGTTTATCCAGCCGGGGCCGGGTGTCACACCCATCTTTTCTTCGATCGAACCTGCAATTTCGAGACCGAAACGGTTCGCCATGTAGTTGAATTCCTGGTGGTAGACATAGATGCGCTTGCCGCGGTGTGGCTTCATGAGTTGCAAAAGCTCAGCCGTGAGCTTGCGGGTTTTTGCAGAGAATGCCTCGAAGTTTCTTTTGTACTGGTCTGAGTGCTGCGGGTCGTTCGCCATCAGCGTGTCGCGAATGTTACGTGCCATGATGATACCATTGATCGGGTCAACCCGGTAATGAGGATTTCCGTAGACATGCATATCGCCGAGTGAACGATTGACTTCGCCCACTGGTACGTTCAAGAGCTTGATGCCGCGCACGGCTACGCAATAGCCCTTACGACCGCGCTGAATATTCGGGTTGCGCGCCTGCTGCAACAGGTATGGTGTCCAGCCGGCTTCGAGGTCGAGACCGATTTCTATGTAAACATCGGCCTCGTTCATGAGTCTGATGAAGTTGGGCTGCGCCATGACGAAGTGCAGGTCGGTATTGCCTTCGGTGAGACTCTTGGCATCGACTAGATCTCCGCCAACTTCTTGCGCAATGCTCGCCAGGTCGGTGGTGGTCGTGATGACCCTCAGCGGTTTGGCAAAAGCAGGCGCTGCAGTCACGAGCAGCAGCAAAGCGATTGTCTTCATTTTTCTCATGCTATTTTCCCTTACCTGACCATATTTAGAAGCGGTGCGCAGGGTGAAAACCGAGTACATAGACTGCCTG
>JAKQXK010000080.1 GCA_029561505.1 Spirochaetota bacterium
TATTCCAGCGGTCGCGTTCGCAATACATAACAATTACCCGGTAGCAAGTCTAATTTACAGCGCTGTCGGCTTGTCTGATGAAAGCTGAATATCCAGACTGAATTCGCGGGGTTTTGACACAATCAACGGAACTCTTTCAACCTCGACTATTGAGGTATCGAGGCCAAACGCCCGCTCTTCGCCAGGGCACATGGCTTTCCACAGGCGGTGCAGCGAGGTTACTATTTTCTCATAGAAATTGAGTTCATTGTCGTGCGTCAGCACGCGGTCGAGCACGACAAAGCGAAAATCGCCGATAATATTTTTTTCATGCAAAGACGCGTAGCGACTCGTGATATCGACAATACCTTTCTGTACGAGCTCGGTCACGACCTTTCTGAAATATTGGTTAATGCGTGGCTCAACACGAAAGCCGAGTTTGAAGTCGACACGAATCACGTCGTTGGGTACGAGCACGTCGACGGTGCACGCCCTCGTGTACGGTTCGTCGGTTACGTCGACGTGAACAAACCAGTAGATATCCGCACGTTTGGGCTGTTTGTAGAGCAGCGAATAGATGACTTTCCATTCTATTTCATATTTGTTGTTCGCAGACGTCATATAGACAAGATTCGTCGCGTGTTTGCCGATCGAAGAGTCGTGGCTCAGGTCATGCAGAGTGTCATAATATTCTTCAAGCCTCACAAACTCGACGTAACGATTACGAATTTTGCGCGCCGCGTACCATGACCAGATGACAACGAAGAAACACAGCCCCATGATCAGCGAAACATAGCCGCCGTGAGAAAATTTATCCAGATTCGCGACCAGAAAAGTCAATTCAATCGAAAGAAAACCTGCAAGCATAGCGCCCACAAGCAACCACCCATGGCCGCGCTGGCGCATGAAGACCCCCAGCAGCATGGTCGTCATGAGCATGTTAAATGTAATCGTGAGCCCGTACGCGGCTTCCATATTCGCGGCCCTCTGAAAATACAGGGTCACGAGAATACATCCGAACCACAACAGCCGGTTCGCGCTGGGCACATAGATCTGGCCTTTCAGAATTGACGGATACTTAATGCGCACCTTCGGCCAGAGGTTGAGGCGAATCGCTTCGGCGATCAGTGTAAACGCGCCGCTGATCAGCGCCTGTGAAGCAATGATCGCGGCAATCGTCGCAATGCCAATACCGATCGGCAAAAACCAATGCGGCATCATAGAATAAAAAGGAGTCAGGCCAAGCCATGTTTTGCCATCGGCGGTGATCGTCTGTCCGGTAAGATCAAGCAGCAGAGACCCCTGACCGAAGTAGTTTAAGAGCAGCGCAACTTTGACGAAGGCCCAACTCACCCGAATATTCTGTCTGCCGCAATGCCCTAAATCAGTGTAGAGCGCTTCGGCCCCCGTCGTGCAGAGAAAAACCGCGCCAAGAATAAAGAAACCCTGCGGGTAGTGCACCAGCAGGTGCCACGCATAATAAGGGTTCATCGCGACGAGCACATGCGGGTTACGCGAAAGGTGCCAGACCCCCAGCGCGGCCAGCATGCCAAACCACACCAGCATAATCGGGCCGAAGAAGCGCCCCACGACATTCGTGCCAAACTGCTGCACAAAAAACAGCAATGTGAGAATCACCAGCACAATCTTGACAGTCGGTATTCCCGGAATCAGATAATCAAGGCCTTCGATCGCCGACGAAACCGAAATCGGCGGTGTGATCATGCCGTCAGCGAGCAGCGCGCAGCCGCCTATCACCGCAGGTATCAGCAGCCAGCGTCCGCGACGGCGCACGAGGGTAAAAAGCGAGAATATGCCACCCTCGCCCTTGTTATCGGCGCGCAGCGTCACGATGACATATTTTATGGTTGTGAGTAAAGTCAGCGTCCAGAAGACGCATGAGAGAGAACCAAGTACAAGATCTTCTGAAACCTTTCGGCCGCTGAAAATTGCCGAAAGCACGTAGAGCGGCGACGTGCCGATGTCGCCGTAGATAATACCGAGCGAGACCAGAAGCCCCGCTGCGGTGACTCTGTGGTGTTTATTTCCTGATTCCACTTGTTACCTGCTCAAGCTGTTCAAATGTAATTTCGCTGATAAGTTTACGGTTCAGTTGCCATTCACCGTGGCTGCGCTCGAATACAAACGTTTCGGGAAAACCTGTCACGCGCCAGCTTTTCAACTGCGCCCCGTCTGCCACAAATTGAGGATAACCCAGGTTAAACTTTCTGCCGAACGCGTTGAGTTCTGACACGATTTCGTTATGTGTGACCGCTCCCTTGGGCGAATCACTTTCTTGCCCGACAGCCCGCAACGACGAGCCGATCGCCACAAACCTTGTTTCGGTGCCGCTGGCGTGCTTAGCCGCAAAACTCTTGAGAGCGGGCACTTCTTTTTCACACGGTGGGCAATCGGGCGCATAAAAATTGACAACGACAAACCGCACCTGGGCATCGACTGCGGTCAGACTGAATTTTCCGTCGCCGGTAAGCGCCTTGAAGACCTGCTGCTCATCGACGAATCGTTCACGCGGCTTACACGCTGAATTCAAAATCAGCAAAAAAAGAAATGCGCGGCGTAAACGCATCAGGTGACCCTGGCCTTGCGTATAACGCGCGCCAGCATTGCCGGCGAGAAGCGGCTCAGCCAGACGGCAAACATTTCTCTGAAACCCGCGATATAGATTTCATTTTTGCCGCGTATGATGCCTGCAAGCGCCCGCCTGGCGCACTGCTCTGCGCTGATGCCTGCAGATTGCGCGAGATCCATTGTGCCCTGTTTTTTGCCCGACGCGGTACGCGCATTCAGCGATACATTCGTTTTGACAAAACCGGGATAAATGACCGAGACCTGAATATTCTCTTTATAGTTTTCTGCGCGCAGTGCTTCGTAAAAGCCGCTGAGGGCAAATTTGCTGGCCGAATAACCCGATCGGTATGGTGTACCGAGTTTACCGGCAACGCTCGACACCGTCGCAATGGTGCCGGCTTTGCGGCTGCGCATCGAAGGCAAGACCGCGAGGGTGAGCGCTATATTTCCGAAATAGTTCACCGCCATAATTTCTTCATAGACCTGTATCTTCGTCTCGGCGGCAAGCGATCGTTGGCTAATACCGCCATTATTGATGAGAAAGTCGATTTTTGAGAACTTTTTTAATACAGTTTTAACGGCTGTGTCAAATTTCTTGTAACGGCTCAGGTCGAGAGGCAGAATCAGAGAATTGGCCGGTGTGAGACCTGAATCCTTCGCAACCTGCAACAGAGCTGCTTTATCGCGTGCCGACAGCACCACGTTCGCGCCAAGCTTTGCCGCTTCTGCGACCAGCGCTTTACCTATTCCCGAACTTGCTCCTGTGATCCAGACTGTTTTGTGAGCAAGCTGCATTGGGCAGTTACGCTTCCCGGTTTTCCGTCAGGCGTCGTTTCTTGGCGCGCACGACTAAAAAGCCTGCGAGCAGAATCAACCCCGGATAAATATACAGAAACAGATGGAATATAACCGTATCTTTCGTGCCCGTGAGCTTCACCTTTTCGTCGTCATATTTGCCTGAGACTATACCCGTCAGCTTGTCGTCTTCGGCAAGCCATGCAATCGTGCGCATCGCCAGCTCTTTGTTTTGCTGCATATCGATGTAACGATTCACCACAAAATCTGAATCTGTGATAAAGATCAGGCGCCCCTGGTTCTTTTTCGATTTTGCCGCAAGGCCGATTTTGAAAGAAGCCAGCGGCTCTTTTTTGTCATCGCGAATACCGTTGCGTATGGTGTCGACCCAGCTCGTAAAGTGGCTGAGCAGAAAATAGTTCACGTCATAGTCTGGGTTGTTATCGGCCCCGGTTTCGAAATAACCTGCCCCGGGAAAAATTGTCAGCTTGCGCTCTTCGGGGCGCCTGACGAAAGGTGCGGTGATCGCATGCTCTGAATAGTTCGCCGATTGCAGCGTGGTTTTACCCGGAGGCAGCGCATAATCGCTGTGCAGCCGTTCTTTGACAAATTTCACCTTGAGCGGGGCCAACAAGAAGCTGAAGTCTGCTGCCGATTCAGGGTCTACCGCAACCAGAAGTTTGCCGCCGTCTTCGAAATATTGTTTGAGCCGGTTTTTTTCTGCCTGCGTAAAATCTCTGCGGGGTCCGATGACCAGAACCGCATCTGCCTCTGGCATTTTGGCGGGAAACCCCTCTTGCGGTGTCAGCTGCTTAACGTGATGGCGCAGCGCCCGCAGATTCTCATCGAGAATCGCAATTGTGTCGTCTGCAAAGGGGCCTGAGACAGATTTTTCTTCGTGTCCCTGCGTGTAATAGAGAGTTTTTTTCTTGCCGCTGATTTGCAGAATATTGCTCACGAGTTCGCGCTCAAAACGTTTGATCGCGTCTTCATCAAGAATTTCAAATCGCGTGGTGCGTGGGCCTTTGCCAGCGTCGCTTTCGCCCGATTCGAGCAGAATTGTCCCGATGCGATCAACTTTTTTGGCATCGGCGAGGTTTTTCTC
>JAKQXK010000081.1 GCA_029561505.1 Spirochaetota bacterium
CCCAATAACCCGAACTACGAACTGCACAATGCGCACTTCTTAAACTTCGGCCTCATGGTGAACTTCAACCTCAGCAGATAAACACACATGAAAAAGTTTCACCATTCGCAATCATTGCGCCAGATCAAAGGGGGATTTTTCTCTCTTCTGCTTCTCGTCGCTTTCGCCAACTGCACGGGTGAGTTGCCACTGTCAGACCTCATCAACAATACAATCACTCTCAAGGTTATGGGTACGTATGAGAGTAATAATCCGTATGCCCTCGGGTTTACAGATGCAAATCTCCCTGCCAATATTCGTAAAGACGATGTGATAACGGCCGGTGCAATTACCGGAACAAATGTTACCCTAACTGGTGCCCCACCAGACGTCGTAGCGTTTGCAAACGCCATTAAGCCATCCGATCTGCAATATTACATCGACATCGCAGAGATTCGTTTAGCAAAGGGCCAGGGCAAATCTTCGAGCCAAACCATTGCAGACTACTGGTCGCAGTTTGCCATTGATCGCCAGCTGATGTGTTCTGACTACGCGACTGCCGACGGTCGATCGCTCGCCAACTGCCGCGACCAGAACGGCATCGGGCGCTTATCTGAATTCTTTAACGGCGGTTTCACGTACCCTGCGGTCGATGTACCCTTCGACACATTCAACCACATGGGCATCTATTTCAGACGCTTTGCTGTATCTCCCGGTGCGCGCTTTAACGGCGATGGCACCTATTACAACGGCACTGATACGACAGCGAAGCAGGCCGTCACGGCGGCATTTGACAATCGAACCATCTACGCGTTCGACGTTGAAAGCTACCTGCAGAACCCTTATGGTGCGACGTCTACCGAGCCTCTGATGTTTCCCCTGCAGCGCAAAGACCTGTCGCTGCGCATCATGCACGACAAAGAACCATACGTGATGGAAGTACGCATTGCCATACACAATATGATGATGGTGCACATAGCGCAGATTACTAACAATGCTGGCACACCCGCCGATTCCACAAATGGATCTTTTGTCTACACAGCCCCACCCGATTGGAACGTCGACCATAAGTTCAATGATCTAACGAACCTTAACCGTATGGGCGGTTCGATGCTCATGACTGCGCGTACGTACCAGCCGGCAAAGGTGGGCAGCATCAACATCACCGGCGGCACAGCAACCAGCGGCGAATATTTTGCGGTAATGCCAGCGGGCACGGCGTATGCGACACCTGTTTCAGTATTGCCCCATGCTGCTACGGCAGGCACAAATACAACTATTACCAATCTCCAACCTGGCTCTTATGATGTTTACCGCATGTGTGATAAAAGACGATGTTTAACGACTTCAACAGCCGGCACATGCGATGCCACCGATACTACCGCTGATGGCTTTCCCGAAACTGCTGCCCCATGTGGCACCTATGTAGTTTATTCAGGCACTTCCACGCCTGTGGCCATTGGCTCATGTTCTGCCGCTTGTCCGTGAGAACCTTAACTTGCCACCGAATTAATTCGGTGGCAAGATTGGCTGAACAAACCTTGTCCCAGTATCCATTGACATAAAAGCCTCAATTCCCGCTTTCGCGGGAATGACCCTGATTAAGGCCGCTCTGCCTTCTTCTTGACCCACTGTTTCCTTGCTGTGGTCAATCCGCCATGAAGATTCACGAATATCAGGGCAAAGAAATTTTTCGTAAATACAATATCGCGGTGCCGAACGGCGTCGTGACAACGACTGCAGACGAAGCAGGCGCGATCTATACAAAACTGGGAAAATCCGTCGCTGTTGTGAAAGCGCAGATTCACGCAGGTGGCCGCGGCAAAGGTGGCGGCGTGAAGCTTGCCAAATCGGCCGATGAGGCGAAAGCACATGCAAAGGCAATTCTCGGCATGATGCTGAAAACCCCGCAGACGGGCCCCGAAGGCCAGCTCGTGAAAACGATTCTCGTCGAAGAGGGCTCTGACATTCTGCATGAATATTACGTCGGCATCACACTCGACCGTCGCCTCTCAAAACCCGTCATGATGGTTTCAACCGAAGGCGGTATGGATATCGAAGAAGTCGCAGAAAAGCACCCTGAAAAGATTCTGAAAGAAACGATCGAACCCGCGCTCGGCCTGCAGCGCTTTCAGGCGTCGCGTCTGGCGTATGGCCTCGGCTTCGAAGGCGACATGGCGAAGCAGGCGATCAACATTCTGATTGCCCTGTGGAACTGCTACGACGGCGAAGACTGCTCGCTGATGGAAATCAACCCGCTCATTTCAACCAAAGACGGCAAGGTCATGGCGCTCGACGCGAAAGTGAACTTTGACGACAACGCTACCTACCGCCACCCTGATCAGGTTGGCCTGCGCGACGAAGCCGAAGAAGACCCGCTCGAAGTTGAAGCGTCGAAATACAACCTCAATTACGTGCGCCTAGACGGTACTGTCGGTTGCATGGTAAACGGCGCGGGCCTCGCCATGGGCACGATGGACATCATCAAGTACGCAGGCGCATCGCCGGCAAACTTTCTCGACGTCGGCGGCGGAGCCAACGTCACCACCGTCACCAACGGATTCAAAATTATTCTCTCTGACCCGAACGTAAAGGCAATCTTCGTCAACATCTTCGGTGGCATCGTGCGCTGCGACCGCATTGCGAACGGCATTATCGAAGCGGCGAAAAACGTGAAGATCACGGTGCCCCTCGTTGTGCGCCTCGCCGGCACCAATGCAGAAGAAGCCAAAGAAATTCTGCTCAAAAGCGGTATTCCGCTTCAAGTGGCTGACGGTCTCAAAGATGGGGCCGAGAAGGTCGTAAAGGCAATCGGGAAATAGTAAAAAATTGGGCGACCCAATTCATCGGATATAACCTGCACCTATGAGTATACTTATGCTAATAGGTGTGACTCTTTCTCTGGCTTCAGGGTTATATCTTCTGAGTGTCGGTATCGCGAAGCTCATCAGTGAGAATGTGTCGAAAGACATACAAACACGGTTTCCGGTAGCTAAAGTCGACGTTAAGCCACACGCGCAGAAAAAAGCCCACGCCGGCTAGATCGTCCGTTGAGCGGCAAGCTTCTCATATTTCTTGCAGTAATGATTCTTGCTACGACAATTGCGCTGCTTCAATCGTATCGCGAATTTCGCGCCCTCAGCGAGGTCGTTACTTTGATTCTTGGCATCAGCGGCAGCATTCTCGGAATCATTGAATTCTTTAGAAAGAAATAAATGCTGCCCGGCCCACAGCGTTGGTTTTCGTCGGGTGCCTTTTTCGAATTCCACTCACAACAAATCTACTACCGCCAATCTCTGAAACGCGGCAAACCTGCCGTTTTGCTCATTCACGGTTTTCCCACTTCATCTTATGACTTCGCACCCATCTGGGGTGAGATCGCGAAAAAATATACCGTCATCACCGCCGACATGCTTGGCTTTGGCTTTTCCGCAAAGCCGTTACCCCACGACTATTTAATCATAGAACAAGCAGATCTGTTCGAAACATTGCTGAAGCAACTCAAGGTAAAAGAATACCATGTGCTCGCACACGATTACGGCGTCTCGGTCGCGCAAGAGCTGCTCGCCCGCCAGGTTGGCAAAAAGAAACCCGTGCTGTCGGTGAGCTTTCTGAACGGCGGCCTCTACCCAGAATTTCACAAACCTTTGCTCATTCAGAAACTGATGCTCACGCGTCTTGGGCCATTGCTTGCGCGGTTTTTCTC
>JAKQXK010000085.1 GCA_029561505.1 Spirochaetota bacterium
CTATGCCGATGGCGATCGGCAGAACCAATAATGTATCGGAGTCGAGAGGTATTTTAAACCAGCCTGTTATACCCACTGTCAGCAGAATCGGAAAAATGTTGGGCAGCATGGAAATAAAACCGTAGCGGATTGTTCCATAAATGAGAAACATAATCACTGTGATGATCACGAGTGCCAGACCAAACGACTGTATCTGCGACTTCGTGAGAAAGCCCGTGAGACGCATCATAATCGGTATGCCGCCTGTGGCGTAGTATGTGAGTTCAGGATTCGATTGCTTCACTGGCTCAAGATATTCTTTCATCCAGCCTTCGACTTGTGTCAAGAAGTCGACATATTCAAATGAACTCTTATTGACGACCTGCAACGTGATGCGGCCCTTTTCCCAATCGTCGTCAGCGAAGAGCTTGCGTGATTCAGGGTCAGCAGAATCATACATGAGCAGAACCTGCTTCAGCTTTTGGTTATCAGAAGGGATCTTATAATTCTCTTCTTTGCCGTTGATCAGATTCTTGTTCGAATCTTTCACGGCATTGACGAGCGATGTTGTTTTGGCAACAAAATCAGGACGTTCTTTTTTTGCTCTTTGGGCAAGGTTGTCCATCGCGGTAAGCAGCGTCACATCTTTGAGGCCATCATTTTTGCCCGTGTTGATAATAATTTCTACGTTGGTTGTGCCACCGAAATGTTTGTCGAGCGTTTCGAAGGTTTCTTTGAAACCATAGCCTGGCCTGATTGACTCAAGAAAATTCGTATCGACGACAACGCGCGGGTAGCCTGAAAGACTCGCGAGCATGATTACGCTGAATACCGCGATTATCGCTTTAGGCCGGTCATGCGTAACGCGAATGACGTAGGTAATAAAGCGCTGTAGTTGCCGCTCTAAGAGACCCTGCATTTTTTCGCCGGTTTCTTTATTTCTCGCAGCGCCTGGAGCCCAAAGTGTCAACAGCGATGGTAGAAGATAAATCGTGCCGACGTAGGCGAATGCGATGCCGAACGAAGCCGCAATTGCGAAGTTGCGAATCGGCACAATCGGCACGACCGCCATAGAGATGATACCGGCAAAGGTCGTGAGCGTCGCGAGCATCACAGAAACACCTGATTTTTCGTAGGCTTTGATCAATGCCGCGCGTTTGTCTAATGTCACTAGGTAGTATTTATAACCCGAAAGTATATGAACCGACGAAGAGATACCCACAGTTAAATTCAGAATGGCAACGATGTTGATCATCATCGTCATCGTCACATTCGACAGACCAACGATACCCAGCGTCCATACCACCGACAATATGATAATCAGCGTGGGCCAAACCATTGCAGAAAGCGAACGGAAGGCAATGGCGAGAGTAATGAAAATCAACAGTATCGACAGACCCATGATTTGGCCCATTTGGGAAGTCATGATGTTCATGAAGAACGACGCTACCCACGGCCCACCACCCAACAGATATTCCATGTGAGGCGAAGGCGGCTCACCTACCGTTGGGTTAGACCAGTTTTGACTTTTCAGAATTTTAGCAAGTTCTTCGTTGAACTTCATATAATCTGACGGATCAGCGCTCTCCATCTTTGGAATTTTGTTACGATCTTTTTTTACGTTTTGCGTTTCCGTAAAATCAAATTCAGGTGTCGAGGGTGCGGCCTCACCTTTATCATCGAGTTTCTGTATTCGGGCACCGTAATCGGTGAGCATCAAAATCGCCCCGTATTGGCTATCTTTCGAAAACCAACTGCCCGGAAAATCGCGCTGCGCCATGGCAATCTTCTTTATATCTGCAAGAAGTTTGTTATCGGGTATCGTTGATCCGATGAATTTGCGATTTTTTAGCGTGTCGCCTTTCGACTCAAGAAAGTCTGCCGAAATAATCGTACGTATACGCGTGATGCGATTCAACGGTGAACCTTTCTCGAATCGCTTCTTGTTGAGCTCGTCTTCGAGGGCCTTAACTTTTTTCAGCGTATCGGCGTCGAAAACCTCTTTGCCCTGAGGCTTGAACATGATCATCATGTATTCATCAGAACCGAAGAAGTAGCGAAACCGCTGATAATCAACGAGCGTTGAATCACCTGCATCAAGCCAGGTATCGAATGTCATATCAACTTTGAGCCTGGGCAGACCAAAGCTAAGGCCAACAGTGAAGATTGCGAAAAAGCCGATAACCCACCACCTTCGCCTGAACGAGAATTCAGGTATCGCTACCATCCACTCGGTGTATTTCTTCATGAAGCGATCGGTAAGCCGCAGCTTTGGTTCAGAATTTGTGTTCATGTGTCCTCTTCTTTAGCCGTTTTTGTTTTTTGCAACACCGCTTCAAGGCGGTCGAGATTTTGTTCGTTGGCTATACGCACAAAATCTTTAACACGTTCGTACTCTTCGGCGAGAGCAAAAGTCATACAAAATTGAATTTCTGTACCTATACCCGTTTTGGTAATTTTTGCCACTAAGCGAAAGTTATGCACAGGCTCGATGTGGTCGACGACAACCATTTCATTTGGGTCAATTGCGACGAAGCGGCAGAAGTTTTCATATTTCGCGCCATCGGGAGCATGCATGGTAAAACGCCAGTCACCACCAGGTACAAATTGAAACTCATGAAAGGTGTTTGTGAACCCATTTGGGCCCCACCATTCTTTGAGCTGCGCAGGGTTCGCAAAGGCTTCAAACACCGCTCGCTCAGAAAAGGCGGTGACCCGCGCATTGACGATCGTGCGCTCCGAGTTATGAGGTTCTGTCAGCAAATCTGTTTGCATAATTTACCTTCTTCAAATAGTCTTCAAGACGGTTAAACATGTTAGACCACCCACCATTGTTTGCGTCACGCTGCGCCACCGCGGCAAACGGCGCCTGGCGAAAGTGCATGCGAGTCTTGCCCGCTTCGTCAAAAAAGCGAATCGTCACCGTATTTTCAACCCCCATGTCACCTTCGGCTTCCCAGACGAACGTAAAAACCAGAAGATCATAGGGTTTTACCTCGCGAAACACACCATTTTGCCACAGATCGCCGCCATAAACCTCTGAATCGAGACAGCAGCGCCAACGGCCGCCCGGTCTGACATCCATATTCACCTGCTTCGAGGGGCAGAAAGTGGGGCCCCACCATTCGAGCATACCCTCAGGCGTTGTCCACACCTTGAACACCAGCTCGCGCGGAGCGTCAAAGACACGCTCAATGATCAGTTCAGAATCGGAAGCCGTCATCTTTTTCCGGGAGTCTTTAGATCAAAGGGCCGCTGAAACGGCGGCTTGCAGGGCGCAGGTACCATGACAGTGCGGCAACGACCAAAAACGCGAGGGGAAAAATAATATGCTCTGTACCAAATTTAGCCATGTAGTTTGAATACGCGGCTCCTGTCAGGTTTATCAGAATGCCAGCGTATGCCCATTCTTTAAAGAGTGGGGTGCGGGGTGCAAGCAGCACAACCGATGCGACCAGCTTCCAAAAGCCCAGCAAAGAGAAGAAGAAAAGGGGATATCCAGCCTTTTGCGCACCTTCAACGACCTGCGGCCCCTGCTGCAGGTACATGACACCGGCCATTGCATAGTTTGCCGCGACGGGCACCGTTACCGCCCAATAGGCGATCAGTTTAATTTTGTCTTTTTTCATTTTTTAGCTCCAATTTCATTTTTTGAGGATTTCATAGTTTCACGCTTCTTTTGCAGCAACAGATTCTGCGCCACCCGATATTTCACAATTTTTTTCACTAACGCAGCCGGCAGCGGGTTTTCAGCAGTGAAGCGAATCGTCGAGCCTGCAGTTTTAAACGGCTTGAGTTCAACGGCAAAATGCTTCAGCAGGCCCTTCTCTACCCCGATCAGTGAGGCATGATTTTTAAACGCAGCCCAGTGAATGAGTGGCCCATTCAGCTTGTAAGTGGGTATGCCATAGCTGATTTTTTCTTCGGCGCCCGGTGCCGCCTCGCAAATTGCAGTACGCATCGCCGCAAGAACTCTGCGCATCGGTTGCGGCACGGCGGCGAGGTATTCACGCACGCTCTTGAAATGAAGGTGTTTGGCGGCGCCTTGCTCTTTTTCTGCAAGGTGCTTGCTTTTCTCAATGGTTTCTTGCGTCATAACTTTTCCCGCACAAGCGCCTGAACAAAATAGATCGGATAAAGCAGCAGGTATAGATTTGGCAACCACCAACTTAAGTCAAAGTCGCTGCGCATTGCCTTCGGCCCCATGCCGTGTAACGCCAGTATATCCACCTCATTCCATTTTTTCAACCCGTCGGGCCCGGTGATACCTGCATTGGCCAGAGCTCGAAGCGCCGGTGCTCCCATTTTGGGAAACTCCGCATGCGGTTTTCTGGCCTTCTCGCAAACGGGACAAACCGGACAATCGGTCGATTTCTCGAACAGGTGACCGTTGGGGCATGTCTTCTTCATCGTTCGGGCACTATACCTTTTGTGAAAGCAAGGCGAAGCTCTGCGGGTTTAATCTGCAAATCGAGTAATTCCATCAGAAACTCCATACGCTTCTCACGGGTCGCGGTTGTTTTCGCCGAGCCGAGGCGCTGCAAAAACCATTTTCGGGC
>JAKQXK010000102.1 GCA_029561505.1 Spirochaetota bacterium
GCGGCCGCGTGTTTCTCTTTCTCTACACTGACGACATTGCACGCGATTTCAAAAGTTTCTCAGAGCGCGGAGTTATCTTTGTGCGTGAACCTGCACCAGCGGAATTCGGTACCGCCGCAGTTTTCAAAGATCTCTACGGCAATCTGTGGGATCTGATCGAACGCCACTGACCCGTATCAGAACTTCTTCATCACGCCGACCTTTTCGCTGCGATGGTCTTTGGTCGCACGCACGGTTTTCACCCATTCATAATATTTCAGGTTCGGCGGGGCGCGGTGAACCGAATCGCCAAATGTATAGTTCTCTTCTTTTTTCAACAACAAATGCCCGAGCTCGTGCAGCCACAACCACGCAATTGCTTCTTCTTTTTCTGCGCCGGTCAGAGCGCCCCGCTCTGCGGTAAAGAACGGCGAATCTGACAAGAAGGGATACATTCCCAGAACCCCAGCGCCCTGGTATGGCCGGTGGGCATTGTTTTCGACGAACGCGCTTGTCACACCGCCGCGCGCAACCACATAGAGCGGCATACCATTATCGGCGCCAATGATGCCGACATTCGTCAGCACAAAGTCGAATTCTTTCTCGCCCTGCAAGAGCGTTGACCAATGCCCGTACGAATACCACACCTCATCTTGTTTATTGACAGTGCTCAGAAGCGGCTGACCGCTGCTGTCGGTTTCTGCGTAAATTGCCGTTAGCTTTTGCAGAAACACGCGGCTCGCTGCCACCGGGTCAGTGTCTTTGCCCAGGTATTCTGCCAGCTTTTCGGGTGAATGCTTCTTGAGTGCCGCCGCAATCGTTTCTGTCACAAGCGCGTCGCGGTTCGGTGCAAACCAAGACACCAAAAAAGCCTCTGACGGAAAGCGAATCGGTGACGCTGCAAAACGCGGGCCAGCTGTGGCGAATAAGTCGGTAATCGTCTGCTGCTTTGCTTCTTTCATCTTGAGATCATAGCCATAAACGCGGCGCGCCAATGTTTCGACGTTTGCATAGACACGCTGCCGGGCAGCAACATCGAGTGTCGGCCAGCGCGGATTTTCAACGTACACAATACTCAGTTGAACAGGTGCGTTCTTCTGCACAACCCGCAATTCTGGCAACGCCTCAAGATATGCATCGTAGGCAGCTTCTTCTTTCTTTAAGTCCAGGGGCTTTTTACAGGCAGAAGCCAAAAAAAGCCCGAGCAGCAGATAGCGCACCATTGCGCTTTTTTACGGGTCATGGTCGCAATGTCAATCGCGTTCTTTTGTTACGAAAGATTCTGCAACAATATCTGCACCGGGCTTTTCAGGTCATCGGGTAAATCAGCGTCACCGTCGGTTTTCAGGTCCCACACACCGATGCATGACGGGCAGCCGGTTTCGCAGCTGCACTGCTGCACGGTCTGGCGCGCGAGTGCGAACAGCGCCTCGTAATTGCTCACGAGCTTGTGCGAAAGCCCCACCCCACCGGGATAGTTGTCGTGAAAAATAATCGCGTGGTCGCCAAAGTGCACGTCGCGATAACTTGCCGAAACCGATATGTCACGGCGGTCGCAGAGCGCCACGAGCGGCGCCAGCTGGCGCAACAGATAAGCAAAGCGCGTCAAGAGCGCGCTCATGAAATTGGGCGGCAACGGCGGCAACGCCTCGGGCAGAATGTCGAGCCATGCACCCTGCGTGTGCATTTCAATTTCAGGCGTGTGTATCTGGCCCCAACCGAGGTTCTCTGATGTTTCAATTTTGATTTTCTTGTAGAGGTATGCCTGGCGGCGCAGCGTCACTTCGCCCCAATGCTGCGTCAGTTTTTTCTCGGCACGCTTTTCATCGAGGTGCAAGATGCTGCGGTGCACTTTCTCATGCGCGTCGGTGTAATAGTCTGACTTCACCTCGGTAACTTCAGCACGCCTTTCATCCCATTTCAAGACATTCACATAATAGTGACGACCCGCATGCATATAGATCGCTTCGTCATGAATAAAGAGGGGTGCTGAGAAATAGTCGATTTCACCGATTACCTTTTCGTTGCCCGTGTGCGTTTTGTCGACGATGACAAAGTTATCGGTTGCCGCAGAGCGCAGCGACACATTTGCTGCAGGGTAAGTCTCGCTTGTCCAGAAATAGGTGCCGTCTTTGCTCAAAACAACGCGCTCTTCAGCGAGATTCTCCATAAACTGCTCAACAGGATACGCACCGAAATTATCGCCTGCCTGAAACCGCAGCTCATAAGCCGCGCATTTAATCTGGTCTTGATAGATGAGAAGATTGTCAGGGTTCACAATCGCCGCCTCGCCCTTGCTTTCAAACAGATAGTCAGGGTTGCGCATCAGGTATTGATCGAGAGCCGAAGGCGAGGCAATGAGCACCGCGAGTGACGGTTCTTTTTTTCTG
>JAKQXK010000106.1 GCA_029561505.1 Spirochaetota bacterium
CAACCTGATTGTGGCCGCTCTGCAATTTGCCGCCGATGAATCGGCAACCTTCGGTCTGAACGTATGGCGCAGCGATGCGGGGGGCGACTTCGAAACTCTGCTCGCAGCGACCCCGGCACCTGATATCGTCGTTATTCGAGATACAGCCGCGCAGATGCAGAAGAGCACATTGTTTCGTGGCCTTGCGGTCGACGCAGAGTGGCGCGACCATATTCTCAGCTTCAGAAAAGAACTGCGCAGCGACAACCAAATGAGCCCCACAGGCATTGCGTGTGAACTACAGATTGCGCGCGCCGATGACAGAGCTTTGCTCAGCAGAATCTGTGACGAAAATTTCTCAGGTTATCCCGGGCACTACCAACTGAGCCCTTACCTCGAGGGCTCACGCGCAGCTGCCGGCATGCTGCGCTGGCTTGAACAGTTGGGCTCGCAGCACAGCGAGGGTGTGTTTCTCGTGAAGCAGGGCGGTGAGGTTGTCGGGCTGCTCGGGTATGCCTATCACCAGCACACGGCCGAACTTGCCGTCGCTGCAATTTCAGCATCAACCGGGTTGCGCCAACGCAATCTGCTGCTCGTTGAAGCGACGAGACTCGTGGAGCAAAGGCTGATGCAGCGCGGCCTGAAATTTTTCATCGCCAAAACACAGGCTACAAACACCGCGATTCAACGCGACCTCGTGCGCTATGTGCGCTGTGAACCGTCGGCGGTGTTCGCAACTCTGCACATCAATCTTTTTCTCGGCCAGATCACAGCTAATGGCGAGGATATTCCACTCATAGGGGGGCTGACCGACAGTCTGATGCGCCACGCGGGTTCAGTCATGCAGGGCGTGCCCCTGCAAAAACTGCAGATATTCCAGAGGGCAGGTTCGCAACCGGTGAGATTGCGTGCGCTGCAGATGCTTCGCCGCGACACGACCAGGGCAGTTTTTTTTGCAGGTTATGGAGCAGACGGCGGGGTTGTTTCTGTCGCATCGGCTTTCGGGTGATGAGCTTTGCCGAACTTCTTTTTATACCAGGCGGTCGAGGCGATAACTTCCATTGCGGCCTCGTAAACACCCGCGCTCGAATGCCAATTTTTGTTGTGAAAACGTTCGTAGCGCAGCCTGTACCAAGGTAACTGCGCGTTTCGGTGGTGTTCGCCGTGCATGCCGATCGCATGCGGCAGAAACAAGAAGTTGCTGAGAATATTACCCCGAATAGACCGCGTCAGTCGATTCACCGGCCGTTCGATTCCCGTGTGTTCGAAAATACCGCGCAGGCGAACAAAAAAAATGAACCATGTGAAAAGCGGCAAGACCCAGTAGAGCAGAAATAATTGCATACACCCATACATCCACATCAAGGCAATGATGGCGCACCAGAACATGGCCATAGATATATCGATTCGCAAAATGCCGCTTGAGCCACGTCGCTTGCCTTTTTCGCGCCTGCGGTTTAACCCCAGCGCGTAACGCAGCATGCGCCAGAGCGTATCGGCTGCGTAAAGATCTTGAGGCTGATTGCGCACAAAATCGGGGTCGCTATCTGAGTTGAGATACCTGTGGTGCGCCAAATGAATCTCGCGAAAGGCATCGAAGTGCATGAGAATTGGCCATGCGCACAGGTATTTCATCGTGAAGACGGCCGCGGTCTGCAGCCGGTCTTTGGGCCAGTGTATCGCCTCATGAGCGATGACGCCCAGCGCATGCTGGCGCGATGCGATAATGATAATGGTGGAGGCGTATACCGGCAGAAAGTCAAAAAGTTCAGCTACATAGATCGCCGCAGCGATGACCAGCCAATCAAGCAGCGCCGCGCAGACGGTCAGAATGAATCTCGTTGACGAATCCCTTGTTTTCATCGCAATGCCTGCTGTGACAGAGTCTGGATAATTCGATGCCAGTACAACGAAAACCGACAATCAGCGTCGTTATTCCCGTCTTCAAGAACGGCGATGCAATACCCGCAGCGCTCTTTGAGCTGAATGAATTTTTTGTCGTGCGGCAGATTGCATTTGAAGTCATTTGCGTAGACGATGGCAGCCCGGTGCCGCTCACTCTGCCCGAGCGCGCACCCTGGCTGAAACTGCTGCGTCTCGAGAAAAATATTGGCCAGCAGCGGGCGCTCGCACTTGGGCTTGCGGCGGCAACCGCAGATATTGCCGTCACAACCGACGCCGATCTGCCGATCTTACCCGAGCACTTCATGCGACTTACCGAAATGCTCGCGCATGATGGTAGTCTTGATCTGGCGCTGGGGGCACGCGATCGTTATCTGCATAGTGCCCAGATTCGCGCACTCGGTTCCCGTGCCGTGAGCCTGATGTTGCGCATTTTATTTAGCTATCGGCTAAAAGATTTTGGCTGCGGTACCAACGCGGTCAGAATGTCGCTGGTGCGGCGCTTTCAGTCGGCCAGAATACCCCGAAGCCCGATCAAGCTGGCGATGCTTGCACTCTGCCAGAAATATGTTGAGGTGACGCTGCCGACACGCGGACAAAACGGCAAGCGATCATCGTATACGATTTTTCGCCTCGCGTTGCTGGCACTGAGTATAATCTGGTTTCGTTTAACCAGTGGTTTTTCGCTGCGTAAGCCCCAGCCATAGCATCACCGCTAAACTGATCGCTGCCCCCAAAAACTCGCGCGTCAGCTCGATATAGGGTTTTGCCGCAGACATAGGGGTTGCGATGACATTTTCTTGCCCGGCGCGCCACCATGAGGCGAAGCCCTCAAAGGTGATGGCCATTTCAGTCAGCGCCATGCCCGCAACCAGAAATGCGAACACATGCACGTCTCGCCTGCGTGTGGCCAGAAGACAGACCAGCGCCGAAGCAGCGTAGAGCATCATCCAGTGCAATGGGTCGGGGTCATTGTATTGCACAACCGCTGCGAACATAAAATACGCAGCGAGCAAAAACAGACAAATCGGGCGGATATATTTCTTCAAGACCTGCATGACGCTATTTCTGGTTCTGCGCAGGCTGTGCCAAGCGCATTCGCCCCGTTGCGGAAGAATTTCACAATGCGATCGGCTTAATAGCCGAAGGGCAAAGTTTTGCCAGAGTGCAGCCGCCGCAACGCGGTCTGCGGGCAATGCAGGTTTTTCGACCGTGAAAAATAATCAGCAGTGGCAGATCGCGCCACATCGTTCTGGGAAAAATCTTCATCAGTTCGCGCTCGACAATTACAGCATTGTCGCTTTGCGTAAAGTGCAGAAGTTTTGCGATGCGCTTCACGTGTGTATCGACCGTTATGCCGGGGGCCTCATGAAACGCTTCTGCCATTATGACGTTTGCCGTTTTGCGGCCTATGCCGGGCAGTTTTGTCAGCAGCTCGAAATTCTGTGGAATCTTGCCATCGTGCTCACGCACGAGAATTTCTGCCAGTGCCTTGATGTTTTTTGCCTTGTTTCGGTAGAAGCCCGTGCTATAGATCAGACGTTCGAGTTCTGCGACAGGGGCTGCCGCAAGAGCAGGCATATCGGGAAAATGCGCGAACAGCGCCGGGGTTACCAGGTTGACGCGCTCGTCTGTGCACTGCGCCGAAAGTATCACGGCTACTGCGAGTTGTTCTGTAGTCTGAAAATTGAGCGGGCAGGCGATAGCCCCGAATTCTGCCCGCAGTGCCGCAAAAATCTTCTCTGCGCGCCGCGTTAGAGTAGTCTCAGGCTTCATCTTCGACGAGTTCGTACACGGTGACAGCTTGTTTCTTGCCCTTGACGCGAATCGTGTCGAGTTCTCGCGCCGGGGTTTCCGGGGGCAGCTCTCTGAGTACGGCTTCGCTCACCACAATGGCGGCCGAAAAAGTCGACGACAGATTTTCAATGCGCGAGGCCAGATTGACTGTATCGCCTATCACGGTGCCTTCCCAGCGTTCGTTTTCTCCGATGGTTCCCAGACGCACCGAACCCGTGTGTATGCCGATGCCAATATCTATGGGCTCAAAGTTCTGCGCGCGGCGGTGTGCATTGTAGAGTCTGAGTTCGTGTCGCATAGCCAGCGCCGCTTGAGCAGCGGTCTGCGGCGAGACAGGAAACAAGGCCATGATCGCGTCACCAATAAACTTGTCGATAAACCCACCGTTTTTTCGAATGATTGGCCCCATGCGGCTCAGGTATGAATTTAAGAAGCGAAAGTTCTCTTCGGGCGTCATAGATTCTGAAAGCGCGGTAAATCGGCGTATATCTGAAAAAAGAATCGTGATATCACGCGTTGTTGACTTTCCGAGCTGAAGCCGGGTAAAATCTGTCTCACCTGCCAATTCGAGAAATTTCTGCGGCACAAACAGCTGAAAAGCCCGGTTCATTTCGCGTTCGCGGTCAATAACCTGCTTTTGCGCCTCTTCTTTTTCATTTCGCCAGATGTTAATTTTGTCGGCAAGCGCAAGCGATAGCAGTATGACCTCGAGCGCCGAGCCTATTTGCGCAGAGTAGGTGCTGATAAATGAATAGTTAATGACTCCCAGATTTCTGAGCGTAAGAAAAACAACCCCGCCTATCAGCGTGGTATACGCTATCAGAAAGTAGCGTGCGACTTTAACTTTTCTGATGTAAAGTTTCAGCGCCATAAAAAAGATCGCAAGCGCCGCACCAGAGCCTGTGAATATGCCAATGGTGATAAATATTCGATAAGGCAGAAACGGGCCAACGATCAGCGACAAAAAAGTCACGAACGACAGAAATCCGGCGAGTTTGTATTGCCGTGCAATCAGCGCCTTAGCCTGAAAAAACTGCGTTGCAAACAGCAGCTGAAAGATCGTCGCGAGATGCAGAAAAGTCGGCAGCAGATATTTTGCCAGCCGCGGCGCATCGGGCAGAACAATCTCATGAAAATAACCCCAGAGCGCAAACTGGAAAAGCGCAAAGAACAAAATGTAAAAAACATAGAATGCGTACGATCGTTCGCGCGTTGACGCATAAAGAAACAGGTTGTAGAGCACCATGACCAGCATAATGCCAAAATAGAACCCGAAGACGAGTTGCTCGATGTGGTCGGTTTTATAGAATTGAACCTCGTGCATAAGCTGCAGCGGTACGAGCATGCTGCCCTGGCTCTGCAGGCGCATAAGAATAACGCCGCGCGTCGCCGCATCTGCAGCTTCGCGCTTAACGCGCGCCGAGGCGGGGGCGGGGGAAGTCGGTTTTTCAATAGTAATCGGAAAAACAAAATTATGGTTTGGCAACCCGCGCGAACTCATTGGAAAGTCGCGGCCGGTGAGGCTGCTGTCGAGAATCAGACCGCGTTCGCTGACGTAGCTGAACTGTATTGAATCGATCAGCGCCGTGATTTCAAGCATGAAGGTTGCTGCTTTTGCCTCGCGCCACACAAACGGAACCGCAACCCAGACGGCTTTACGCGTGTAGCCGAGCGAAAGCCGCGCCGAGTCTGCCCGGGTGAAAAGGCCGTTCTTGAGCAGATCGAGCGCTTCGTGCGGCTGCTGTTCGTTATACTCTTCGAAATAGTAGTGAACATGGCCCTTGAGATCAAATGCGCCGCCGGCCGCGTTAAATTCAGCAAAGTCGAGTGAATGTGCAGCGCTGCCGAAAGCGAGCGCGATGAGTGCCGGCAACCTGCGCATACGCGCAGTAAACAGAGAATCAGCTTGGCGTAAACGAAGTTTTCTGAACGCGCACCCGCTGCAGCATTGCCGCCGCGGGTATCAGCAGCGGCTCAGGTCTGGTCGAGAAAGTCGCGCAGGCGGCGCATGCGTGTCGGCGCCCTTAACCGGCGCAGGGCTTTCGCCTCAATCTGGCGAATACGCTCACGCGTTACCTTAAACACATAACCGACTTCTTCAAGCGTATGCGTATAACCATCGTCGAGGCCAAAGCGCATGCGGATTACTTTTTGTTCGCGGGCTGGCAATGTTGCCAGAACCTGCTTCAGCTGTTCTGCAAGAATTGACTGGGCAGTCGACTGCAGCGGGCTCGGTGCCTTTTTGTCTTCGACAAAGTCGCCCAGTTCTGAATCTTCATCTTCACCCACGGGTGTTTCGAGCGATACCGGATCTTTCGCGACAGACTTGACCTGCTTGACCTTGATTACCGGCCAGCCGAGGCGTTCGCCGATTTCATCGTCGCTGGGCTCGCGGCCGGTTTCTTGCAAGAAAATGCGTGCTTCGCGGTTCACCTTGTTGATCTGCTCGATCATGTGTGAAGGTATACGAATCGTGCGCGCCTGTTCTGACAGCGCGCGCGTGATGGCCTGGCGAATCCACCAGGTGGCGTAGGTTGAGAATTTGTAGCCTTTGCGGTATTCGAATTTTTCGACTGCTCGCATGAGGCCGATGTTGCCCTCTTGAATCAGGTCGAAGAAGTGCATACCGCGGTTGGCGAAACGTTTCGCGATTGAAACTACCAGACGCAGGTTCGCATTGATAAGTTCTTTTTTTGCAGCGTCGATTTCGCGCTGGCCGCGCGCAATTTTTTCGCCCCAGAGCAGAATAATGAGGGTAGGTGAGCCGGCCTCTTGTTCCATGCGGCGCAGTTTGCGCTCGTTATTGC
>JAKQXK010000181.1 GCA_029561505.1 Spirochaetota bacterium
AAATCAAGACCGGCATCAGGCTCATGTTCTGGAGCGGCGCCGACTTTGGTGAAGCAGAGCTTAAACCCGGAACTGGAAAATTCAAAGACGCTTCGGCGACATTCACGACCGCTGAACAGATCGACGTCAGGGCCCTAAAGCGGTGGCTCACGAAGTCACGCAAAATTCAATGGGATTACAAAAATATAGTCAAACGTAAAGGACAGCTCTTGAAACTGCACGCTGCGCAGCCGGCTTCGAAAAAAAAGCGCGGCAGCCACGATGAACGGATGGCAGACATGAACTTTGCTACTGTTTATCCGCTTTATCTCGCGAAGGTAAAACGAAAAGGCCGCACGCAGGCAGAACTCGATGCCGTCATTACCTGGCTGACGAGATTCAACACCAAGAAGATCGAAACGCTGATCGCCAGAAATACCACGTTCGCCGATTTTTTCGCAGCAGCGAAACTGAATGCCAATGCAAGACTGATAACCGGTACCATCTGCGGTGTTCGGGTCGAACAGATCAAGAACCCGCTGACGCAGAAAGTGCGCTATCTCGATAAACTTGTCGATGAACTCGCAAACGGCAAGGCGATCGAAAAAATACTCCGGTCGTAGGCGATGACAGAGATCGGCACCGATATCGAAAGGGCCGCTGCGCTGCTCAGCCGCGGTGAACTCGTGGCCATACCTACCGAAACCGTCTATGGCCTTGCCGCGAATGCCCTGAGCAGCGAAGCCGTTCTGAAAGTGTATACCGCAAAAGGCCGACCTGCCTTTAACCCGCTCATCGTACATGTTGCCAGCGCGGCCGAATTTTCGCGCTATGCTGAAGAAGTGCCTGAACTTGTCATGCAGCTTGCGAGCCGCTTCTCTCCCGGCCCACTCACTTTCGTCTTAAGAAAGAAAGCAATTATTCCCGATGAGACAACCGGCGGCGGTAACAGCGTCGCCCTGCGCGTGCCTGCGCACCCCATTGCGCTTGAACTGTTGCAGAGGCTTGAGTTTCCCCTTGCAGCACCGAGCGCTAACCCATCGGGGTTCATCAGCCCGGTCACGGCGGTGCACGTACAAGCCCAACTTGCGGGCAAAATACCTTATGTACTCGACGGTGGCCCATGTAGCGTCGGCATTGAATCGACAGTCATCGCCGTCGAAAACGACATCGTCACCGTGCTGCGCCTGGGCGGTATCAAGGTGAGCGATTTGCAGGCAGTCGCGCCAGTCGTTAAGTTTGCCAGTGCGCAGAGTGTGAACCCAGCATCGCCCGGGCAGTTGCGTTCGCACTACGCACCGCGCACCCGCTTGGTGCTCGGAAACCTCAATGATCTCTTACAAGAGCATCGCGCCAAGAGAGTCGCAGTGCTCGCTTTGGGGGATTTTCCCCCGCACGAAAACATTGTCGCCAATGCAATACTTTCGCCGACGCGTAATCTCGACGAAGCTGCACGCAACCTGTTTGCTGCGCTGCACCGCCTCGACGCCGCTGGCGCCGATCTGATTCTGGCTGAACCGATGCCCGAAGAAGGGTTCGGCCCGGCCATTAATGACAGATTAGAAAGAGCAGCGGCGTGATGAATGCCGGCGATGAGGGCGCTGCTTTAGCTGCTGAGCTGGTTTTGCTCTGCAGTGCTCAATAGACAACCAGACCAAAAATATCGCCCCCGGCCTCTCCGG
>JAKQXK010000185.1 GCA_029561505.1 Spirochaetota bacterium
TCGTTTGCTTTTCTTAGCCGGTACATGAAATCGTCGTTTCTTGAGGCATTGCGCTCTGATTATGTTCGCACCGCTAAAGCCAAGGGCCTCAATAAAGCAACAGTCATCTACGTGCATGCGCTGCGTAACTCGGTGATACCGCTTGTAACGCTGCTCGGCGGGCTCTTGCCTTCGTTAATCGGCGGGTCTGTTATTCTTGAGCGCATCTTTTCAATTCCGGGTATGGGCAAGCTCGCCTATGACAGTTTCTATGCAAACGACGATACGGTGATCATCGCAGTAGTTTCGATATCCTCAGTGCTCACCATGCTCGGCATTTTTCTGAGCGACATCGCGTACATGGCCGTTGACCCGCGCATTCGCTACGGCATGCAGAACGAGAAAGCATAATGCGCGCACCCCGTTTATTAGCTAAAATCGCCGATCGAATTGCCGCAGCGCGTCGCGACGGCGCGCCGGTTTGGGCATATTTCTTTTTGTTTCTCTTTGTGTTCACGGGAACCTGCGCGCCCGTGCTGTCTTCTTCGCAGCCATTGCTCATTTATGATAAGGCGGATTTCGAAGCGAAATCAGGTCTGTCGCTGAAAAGATCGCCTTTGCTCTATTCCCTTATTTTATCTGACGCACAGGTCGAGAAAATTGAATACCGCAAGTTGGTTTCAAAAGGTGAGATCGGTGCTGTTTTCACTCTGATACCCTATTCACCTTATGAAACAGAGCTAGAGAACTATCTGAAAGCGCCAAGTTTGTTCGGTAGTCGCTTCAAGCATTATCTCGGTACCGACGAAAACGGGCGCGATGTTGCCGCGCGACTCATTCGCGGCACGCGCAATTCTTTGCTCGTTTCGCTCGTGGCGGTGGGTCTCGCGCTCATGATCGGTATTGCCATCGGCGCGACAGCCGGTTATTTTGGCGGGTACGTTGATTCGACGATTAGCCGCCTCATCGAAATTGTCATTTGTTTTCCCAAACTGATACTCATCATTGCCGTCATGGCGCTCAAGAAACCGTCTTTGCTCAACCTGATGATAGTCATCGGCCTCACCAGCTGGACAGGTATCGCGCGCCTTGTGCGCGGCGAGGTGATGCGCGTTCGAAACTATGACTATGTGCAGAGCGCGCGGGCAATGGGGGCCTCAAACTGGCGCATTATCTTTATTCACATCTTACCTGCGACGGCGGGGCCTCTGTCTGTCACTGCGGCATTCGACGTTGCCGAGGCGGTGCTCACCGAATCGGCACTCAGCTTTCTCGGCATCGGTGTACCGATTCCCGAACCTTCGTGGGGCGACGTTCTGAAAACTGCGCAAGACTTTCCCGACATCGCCTGGTGGATGACACTTTTTCCCGGATTGCTCATCTTCTTGACAGTCATCACGTTTAACCAGATCGGCGACCGGCTGCGCCAAAGATTTGCGAGGTAGCATGAACTTCATTGGCATCGATCAACTCTTCTGGTTTAAGACAGCACCTGCCATTCTTTCGAATCTGGCCCTGGTGCTGTTCGCGATTCTCAAGCGACCCCCGCTCTTCAGGTATTTGCTGGTTTTCGCTCTCACGACACTCGCCGACATACTTGTCGCCAGCAAAATTCTAGCGATGCCGAACGATTCAGCACAGGTCGCGGTTGAATATCTATTCGTGCTGATCGGTGATCTGCGTTTTATTCTGCTGCTCGCCTATTTTCTTTACGCTGGCCTCGGTGCTGCCGAGCTGCAACGCCTTTCACTGCCGGGCAGCGTCATTAAGCCTGCTTTTGTTTTCACCCTTTTCCCGACGATTCTGGTGGGCGCCGTCGGTTTTGCAAAACCGCCGCTCTTGAGCGAAGCGCGCCATAAGTTTCTGGCATATGAGCTGATCTTCTTCTGCCTGACCGCATTGTGGATCTATGTCGTACTGCCGCAAAAGTCGCTGCCGGCAGCATCTGCCCGTTTCATCAAATCTGCGGCCATACCAGTGTTTCTGTATTATGGCCTGTGGTCACTGGCCGACATACTCATTCTGCGCGGTGTCGAAGCAGGTTACGCAATCCGCATTGTGCCGAATTTTCTCTACTACAGCGTATTTCTGTGGTATGTTCATTTGGCGCACGATTCTTCTTTCGCCGCTGCTGAACACTGATGCCGCTGCACGCTCCACAATGCTGGCAAGCCTCGTGCGCCGGGTATCCCATTTTCTACTTTGCGCGCTGAGTGAAGTGGGGTTGTTTTCCGCATGTCTGACAAGTCACCGAATGCTACTGAGCTGAGCCTGGCCGAAGTGCCTGCGCTGAGCGTAGTCGAAGTGCAGAAGATTGCTTCGCTGAGCAAGCTGCGTCTCGAAGGTGATGAACTCGAGAAAATGGCGCATGACTTCAACGGCATTCTGGGTTTCGTCGCTCAGATCAAAGAAGCCGACA
>JAKQXK010000205.1 GCA_029561505.1 Spirochaetota bacterium
TTCTGCAGCATTTCTTCATCAGGAAAAGGCAGCGCCGAATTTGAAAGCATCTGCGAATAATAATCTTCAATGACGATGCTGGCGGGGTCGGTGAGGCGAATGCGCATCACCTCACCGCCGTCGATATCCATATCGATGAACTTCTTTTCGCGAAGCGGAAAAGCGGTCTGCGAAATCAGCCGGCGAACATTCGGCAATGTTTTGAGTTTGGCGAGGTTTTCATCCTGGCCGCGGGTAAGCAAAAAGTCGGTCACGCGCGCGGTAGAAAATACCGTACTGCCCGATTCTGCCGCGTAGCGCGCGTACGATTCAAGCATGAGCAGCTCATCTTCCATGAGCGGAATCGCCCGCGCGAATTCACGAAACTCGAGGCTTTCGAGCCCGACGTAGAATGGCGTAGATTCTGAAGCCACTTATTGTATTATCGGCTCAGAAAGCCTCAGGCTAAATGCAGCGGGTTTCGAGCGTGTAGATTCCCGGGCGCGCAAAATCGGTGATTTGCATGGCCTTACTGATACCAAGCGGCAGCATCGAGCGCGAAAACAAGGGTTCTTTGACGCCTGGCAAAATAACCAGGTCTACCGGGTCATGTGTCGTGAGCCCAAGTTGTTCTTTCAAAGCCGTCAACGCCTGCGTGAGACCTCCGCCTGAATCGGCAAGGCCGTTCTTGAGCGCCCGGTCACCTGAGAACACACGGCCCGACGCCAACGCCCCGACAGCTTCAGGCTTCATGTTGCGCCCGGCCGCGACGTCGCGCACGAACTGGGTGTAAATGTCGTGCATGCTCGCTGCAATCGTCTTTCTGTTTTCGGCGCTGAAGTCAGAAAAGGCCGAAAACACCGGCGAAGGATTTCTTTTAGGGGCGCGGTCGATCGACACACCCCATTTCTGCAGAAGAGGAGCGACATTAAATTTGCCGCCGACAACGCCGATTGAGCCGGTGACCGTCATGGGCGTTGAGAAGATTTTTTCACCAACTGCTGAAAGATAATAGCCTCCCGAAGCGGCGACGTTGCCCTGCGAAACAATCAGGGGTATGTGCCTGTTGTCGGTTTCGTCTGTTTTGTTTCTGCCGGCTGCGAGCATCCATTCGCGCCATAACAGTTGTGAAACGAGCGCTGACCCTCCGGGGCTGTTAACCCGCAGCACTGCTCCGTCGAAGTGTTCGCGCTTTATGAAGCCTGCGACCTCGCGGTAATCATGCCAGTTGATAGAGCCCGGGCGTGAATTATGGCTTTCGATGATGTTGCCTTCGGCCACGATCAGTGCGATTTTCTTGCGGCGCCGAAACGCTGCAGCTGCAAACGTGCGCCGGCGCAGAATCTGCGTTGCGGCATACAGGTCAACGGTACGCCACTTTTTTGCATCGCCTGGTTGCTCGCAGAATTCGGTCATACCAGAAATGCCGTCGATGAGTTTCTCGCGCAGCGCAGCCGCCGCCGAATAAAGACCCCGATTTTTCGTGCGTGTTATTTTGCCGGTCTTTTCGCCGATTGCCAGCCAGAACTGCGTTTCGAGATCAGCGATCAGCTCTTCGGTCTGCCTGCGTGCCTGCGGTGAAAAGCCCTTGCGCGTGAAAATTTCTGCGGCACTCTTGAATTCGCCGACCGACATGAACTGCGGCCTGACCCCTACCTTTGCCAGCAGCGACTGCAAAAACACCGATTCACTGGTGAAAGGGGTGAGGTCAAAACCTGCGCTTTCGGGGGCGACGACGCGCTCGCAGGCAGAAGCCGCGAACAGCGACACGCGGGAATCGTTTAAGAGATAAGCATGCGTTTCTACGCCAGCCTGGCGAATGGCCGCGAGCAGGCTGCGCAGCTCCCAAGCCTGCGCCCAGCCGAGGCTATGCGATTCGAATACGATGCGCAGCCTTTTGACTTTGAGCTTGCGGTGCCGCACGCCGTTCAGAATATTCTGTAAGTAAAGCGCGAGCAGATAAAACCGGTCGCGCGCAGGCTTGATCATCGCCCAGAGGCCGTGCGAGAGCGGGGTTTCAGGGTAGTCGCCGTGGATATCGAGTTCGACGATAAGATTGCGGTGCATGCCGCGAGCCCGCATATACACAAACACGCACAGGCGAAAAGGCCAGATCAGTAACAGCCAGAGAACTCGGAGCATTCTGTATTCATGCGGTCTTGCGCTGCGGCGAAAACAAGAAAACACCTTTTGCCGACCCACAGGGTTTGCCGCAGATATCAAGGCAGGCACCAGTCGTGTCGATACTGAAAATGATCGTCGCGTCAACGGCGCTCGAAACGTTTTCCCAAAGATGTCCAGAAATCAAAAAAAATACCATATCTTGTGGCTTCCGCATTCGACACTTATTGCGGTTTTTGTCGCATTCGGCTGCTGCGCCGGCAAATCGGTGCGCCTGCCGCCGGGCACCGAAGCAAGCCACGCTATTATGGAAAAAAATGTCGCGCGCTTTCCCGAAGGGGCAGATCGCAGCCTCGCACAGCTGAAGAAGTTTAACCACGAAGATTTGACTGTGCTGGCGTGGTCACGCGATTTTGCCCGTGGCAGCGCGCTGCTCTTCGAACTTGAGTCGACCAAATCGCTGAGCGATCTGAAACTCGCTGTCAACGGCAAAGACCTGCGCCTGATCGAAGGGCAGGGCTGTCTGTACGCGCTGTTCGCAAATTCGCCCGACAGCCAGCGCAAAGAAAATAAGCTGCTGGTTACGCGCGGCTCTGCCACGCTCGCTGAATTCACGCTGCCCGTAGTGCAGAAAAAATATCCGGTTGCCGTTTCAAAGATGAACGTACAGAACTTTTCAAACCAGAGTAAACCGATGTCGCAGAAGACCATCGATTGGATAGAAGAAGGGCAGAAGAAAAAAATCAAGGCGTTTGTTTCATCTGATAAGAATTTTCTCACCAGCGAACTCAGGTATCCGCGCGATGAGCATAAAATCACCTCGCCGTTTTTTATCAAGCGTGTTTATGAACGCTTTAAGGTCGTTAAGGGTAAGAAGCAGAAGCTCAAGGGCAGAACTTCATACCATGGCGGCACTGACCTCAAGGGGCTGACGGGCGCACCGATCTTTGCGGTCGCGAACGGTGTCGTGACGCTCGCCGAACATCTCTATTACGACGGCAACATTGTCATGATCGACCACGGTAACGGCATCATCAGCGGCTATCTGCACCAAAGCGAGCTGCTGGTCAAAGAAGGCGACCGCGTCGTCGCAGGCCAGCTAATC
>JAKQXK010000212.1 GCA_029561505.1 Spirochaetota bacterium
GACTTTGTCGCCACCTCAGTATACGGTATAATCTTATAGACCAGAAAGAAAAGAATAAAGATCACCGCGAATGGTATCAGCAGATTACCCGCAGCCGAGATGAGCCTTCGCCAGATCGGGGCCTTTTGGATAATCTTGAAATCCTTCACACTCGCGTTGTTGCTGCCGTCGTGCTGCTGCATGATCATCGTGTAATGGTCGCCGACAATCAGAAAGCGCCCTTCTTTCGGGTAATAGCGCACAGCCTGCAGGTCGACGTCGCTGCGCCCCTGCTCGATACGCCATTGCACCGAACCGTCGGGCAAAAACTGTGAATAACGAATGAGGCCATCGAGGCCAACGGCGATGCCCATACCATCGGGGGCCACAGCGACGTCTTGAAAGAACAGGCTCTCAGCCATCGGCATTGAACGCCAGGTTGTACCCCGGTCGCGCGTCATCAGCATCAAGCCTGCTTCGCCCACAGCAAAGCCGATACCGTTGTCGGCAATCGCGAGGCCGGTGAAAGACGCGTTCTTGTTTCTTAAAGCCTGCGTCAGTTGCGTGTAAGGTGTAAACGTCTGGCCTCCGTCGGCTGTCGTGAGCGCCACGCCCTCTTCGCCGATAACGACCCAAACACCCTTGCTGATTCTGGCAATCTGTCTGAAATTGCTATGCACGCCCGGCTGAAAGGCCGGCTGCCACGTGTCGCCACCGTCGCTGGTTTTCAGCAGCAAACCGTCAGAGCCGATAATCAGCCCCTGACGTTCTGTCAAAAACTGGATGCGCCGCAGCGCGACTTCGTGAACGCGGTCGTCTTCGACGACGTAGAATTTTTTAGCATGGTAGACGACGCCACCGTCTTTGCTGACCAGAATGACGCCGCCGTCGGTGATCAGAATTTCGCGGTTATTCGTGCGCGCGAAGTCGACAAAAACCGCTTTTTTGATCTGGCCTTTGTCGGCTTTTGCGGCGTTCTGATAGATGTCTGTGTTCGACGCGTCGATGACAAGATTCTTATCATGGTCGAGAACGACCACAGCGTTTTCTGTATCGTAGTCGATATTCGGGAGAATATTCTTCTCTTTATAAGGGCGCCCCTTATCGCTTTGCACGAGAAATACGTGTTTATCGCCGAGAATCTGCACCGTGTCTTGTATGACGCGCACCTGCTTGAAATTGGGTGATGCGAATTGTGACAGCATCCACTGCGCGTAGCTGATGCCGACAGCGAGCACGGCGGGGCCGAAGACCATTACCATGATGAAACCCGAAATTTTCTGAAACATTGGCCGCTTGCGCGTCACGCGCCAGATTTTGTTGATCGAGTCTTCAACATTACGCAGCACGCTCGTGGCAGAGAACAGCAGAACCAGAAAGCCGATGCCGCCGATTGCCCCGGCATTTTTCAGAAATTCCCTGATGACATTAAAATAGGGGTCAAGATTCACCTGCATTCCATTCATGCGCACAAAATCGTTAGCCTGCTCGAAATACGCTTCCATGTCGATAAAGCGCGAACCGAGCATCATCACGACGACGAGCGTCGGCACAAAGCTCACCACGATGGCATAACTGATCGAAGCGCTTCTGAGCAGAACTTCGTCTTGCAGAAATTTCTTGAAAGCCGCAATGCCGAACATGATCGAAGCCTGCAGGCGTTTTTGAAACTTGCGCGTTTCGTCAAAATCGCCTTGAAGCGTTTTCAGAAAAAAATCTTTGCTGCGGATTATTAAACCTGCTTTAGCTGACCGGGCCATGGTGTAGCATCAGAGCGCAGCGCAGCCTGTCATCTGTTATTTTTGGTTTTTTCCGGGCCTGGCGCTGCGGCGCCGCTTAATTCTGGGTTTTGTTTTCACCCGCGATAACTTTTTCTGCAAGTGCCCGCACCGACGCAGCCGAATACCGATAAGACGCGCGGCGCGTGAATTTCTGCAATTTGCTGACGCCGACTCTCTTTACCGCAACCGCGAGGGTCAGGCGCATCAACCGGTAGTCGATTTGCGACGGCGCTATCTCGACGGCCTGTAACAGCTTGTAGGCTTCGGTAAACTGCTCGTTTTCGGCGAGATGAAACGCTGTCAGAAAACGGCACGCCTCGCGCTGTGATTTTGCGTGGCGCCCGACGAGCGCCTTGCAGTGCGAGTCTGCGAGAGATAAATCACCCTGCGCGAGGGCAACACGGGCCTGCAGAAGAATGTGCTGCGCCGATAAGACGGGCGTAGCAGCGAGCAGCTCGGCATCGACCGTCGCAATATTCGCCAATTGTTCTGTGGCCAAAACCGCGTCGTCAAGGCTGTAACGAATCTTCATCAGTTTCAGCGCGAGTCGCCGCTCTGATGCGGCTTTCGCTGCCCAGATTTCGGGAGACAGAATTTCTGCGGCTGATTCGATCTGGCAATTCTGCATCGTTCGGATTGCAAATTCATAGACGGCTGCGCCGTATTGCCCTGAGCTTAAAAATGCGCCGAGCGAATCAGAGATTTCTTTCTCGCCGCACGCCTTTTCGAGCCGGCCGATGAGGCGCGACGCCTGTTTCGGCGTGAGGTTGAAGCGCATCGACACCGCTTCGCGGTACTTGCGCCGAAAGCTATCGCTGAGGCCTTGGCCAAAAGCCTCGACGAGGCGATTATTGCTGAGGCGCAGATAGAAAAGATCATAGCGTGCGGCGCGGCGCAGTTTGTCGCTGCCCGTCTCTTTGACAAACCGCGCCAGCAGCGCTTCGGCCTCGATCGGGTCTCGCTCGCGCAGGGCGAGAGCCTTCGCATGCGCACTGGCTGCGGCGATGCCGGCCACTGGCAGCAGGCAAAAGAAGAAAAAGCAGAACCGGCCGAGAGTGAAATTCAACGGAACTGCGACTCGCCCATAACCGCCATAAAATCAGATTGTTCGTCGCTGATGCCGTGCAGGCACTCCCCTTCAGGAACAACGCCGCTCAGAAAAACCTCGCTTCGGGCATGCGGGCATGATTCAGAAGCCGTGCGACCTGTAAGCGGGCAGACGCGCAGGCGCACCATGCCCGGCTGTAATTTGAAATCTGCGGGTTTGAAGCCCGGCCTCAGAAAATCGCCCGCAAGTTTGGCAGCGAGCGCCGAGCCGGTTGCACCCGGTATCGCATAACGCATGTCGTCATAACCAAACCAGACCGCGACAACGATTTCTTTTCCGCCGCCGACGAACCAAAGGTCTCGCGACTCTGACGATGTTCCGGTTTTGCCGACGATGCCGCTGACCCCGGCCCCCGATTTTTTGCCTGAACTCTTGAGCAGCGAAAGCATCAGCTGCGCTTCAGCCTGGCTCAGCAGGCGGTCTTTCGACGCTGCAGTCAGGCCCAACTGGTCGACGTGGGTTTTTCGCATATCTGCAGACTTTTCTGCACTCTCAACCCTCGTGATCAGTAATGGATCGTTCAGAAATCCATTGTTCAGAAAAACGCTGAAGGCGCGGGCCATCTCGAGCGGCGACAGCGAGATAGTACCAATCGCTACCGTCTCGTCATACGAAAAACGTTCGCTGAGCGCGTTCTCACTCTGAAAGAAGAAGTCAGAAAAAAGTTCTGTGACACCATCGCGCCCAACGAGCCGGCCGACACGAATCGCGGGAATATTTCTCGATTTCGCGAGCGCATCTCGCGCTGGCATCGGGCCCTCAAAACCGCCATTGATGTTCTCTGGCGCCCAGGTTTTGCTGCCCGAACCGACGACGTAAGGGGTATCGTCGATCAGCGTCGCCGCGTGAATCAGGTGCTGGCTGAACGCTTTGGCATAGATGAAGGGTTTAATCGCCGATCCCGTTTGCCGCCGCATCTGTACGGTGCGGTTCAACTGGTTCTTGCTCTGAAAACTTTCACCGCCGACCATCGCAAGAATTTCTCCGGTGCGCGGCGACAGCGCAATGAGCGCTGCCTGCAAGCCACCGTCGGCTTCGCGTGCAACCGGCAGGCCGCCGAGGTCGAGCAACAGGCCACTATCGAGCACGGCATTCTGGAGCTTCTTTTTCAGGCGGATTTCTTTTTGATCTGCAGAGCGAATAACACTGCGAAAGTTTTGCCGTGCGTTCTGCACGTGCTTTGCGAGCAGCGCTTCGGCGCGCGCCTGCAACTCGGCATCGATCGTTGTGTAGACGCGCGCCGAATTCTGGTTTTCTCCCGAAAGAATATGCCGCTGCGTCAGAAAATCGCGCGCGTACTGCGCTGGCCAAAGCGCCACGCGCGACTTCGAGCCAAAAGCTGTTTCGGTTGAGAACCTCTCTGCCTGGGTTGTCACAGCCGCCATACCGGCCTGGTATGCCGCCGCATCGGGAACCTTGGCACCGGCGGCTCGCATGCGTTCATACAGGGCCCCCATGCGCCCGGCGAGGCGTCTGCCATTTCGCAACGGCGAATACCTTTCGGGCGACGGAATCAAAGCCACAATCGACAGAAACTCGTTATACGTCAGCTCTGCCGGTGATTTGTCGTAATAAAACTTTGCAGCCGAAGGGAAAGAATAGTTGCCATGCCCAAGGTACACATGGTTCATATAAAGCTCGAGAATTTTGGGTTTGCTGAGCTGGCTTTCAAGGGCGCGCGCGAGCCGAATTTCACTGAGCTTGCGCAGAATGTTCTTATGACGGTTCTGCAGCATAATGCGTGCGAGCTGCTGCGTGATGGTCGACGCGCCCTGCGCATACCGAAGTCGCAGGGCATTGTTGAGCACCGCGCGCAGAATCGCGGTATATTCGACGCCGTGGTGGTGAAAGAAATTCTTGTCTTCAGCGAAAAGCAGCGTATCGATCTGCCACCGCGGATAATCAGTGAGCAAGGCCTTCTCTGAGCCAGAGACACCGAGGCGGTTGAGTTCATGACCATTGCGGTCAAGCACGACATCGGCCTCACGGCTTTTCAGCTGCGCGAGATATCCTTTGGCTTCTTCATCAGAAACAGGTATCGCCTGCATCACCATGACTGCGACAACAAGCAGGGTCGCCAGCGTCGAAGCGACGAAAACTACCTGCCGAATGCCCGGTAGTCTTGACCGCCACGGCTCGCGTTCGCGTGTGATCTCTGGCTCATTTTGTTCGAAAGAATCTGTGTCCTGGTATTCGGGCTCAACGGCTGTCGTCGTCCAGGGTATCGGGGCCGGTTCAGTTTCAAGGGCGGGCGGTTCAGGCGGCGGTGTCAGAGCCGCTTCGACTGGCGCTTCAGGCTCTGGGTGAGATTCTGTCAGGCCCTGCTTTTCGCGCAGCAGACGCAGAATTTTACCGTCGCGGTTGTCATAACCGTGCGCATAACCGCAATGCGGGCATGCCGCGGTTAAGACTGAAAAATTATCGAGTTCAAGCGCCGGCGAAAAAACCGCCGTGCAGCGACGACACGCATGTTCGAATGCGTGCCGCATGTTATTTCAGCTCGAATATGTCTCTGAGCTTCTTTTTTTGCGTGATTTCGATCGATTCAACAGTGAAACGCAGAGATTTAACTGTGCGACGCAGGTATTTCTTGTACGTTTCGACAAAGTCAATCTTTTTGTCATAAAAGGGTATCGTTTTAAGCTCTACCTTTTCTTTTTCTTTAAAGGTTTCGTTCTGCCGCTCGTCGAATTCTGATTCGAAATAAGTGACGAGAATATCATCGTTGCGATCGACCTTCGGGTCGGCCTTCTGCTGGCCCTCTTTTGCTTCGGGGTTATCGAAAAAATTCGGGGTCAGGTTTACGACCTCGCGCTTTTCACGCTTGTAGGCCTTACCGAAAGGGTTGTTACGTTCGAACACCAGTCTGACTTTCGAAAGTTTTGCGTTCTGGCCTTCGCCATTCGGGTACAGAATAATAACGCCATTGTACAGGTATCGCTCTGAGATGGTCTTGATCGATTCACCCGAAGCGATTTCGAGGCTGAGACCCCCATCTGCTTCTTTTTTCATGCGCGGCGCGGCGCGGGGGGCGAGCATGGCGATTTCGCGGTGCAGGTTGTCGATTTCGATGTCGCCATAACCCGACTCATCGGCTCGCTTTTTCTGTTCTTCTTGCTGCGCGAGCACCTGCGGATCTATGATTTTCTGCGACCAGATGACGCTGCAAACGGCTGCAACGAGCAACGCCGTGATGATGGTTATTCTCTTGAACATAGTGTTTCCCGTTGCGGCTGGTCGTGAATCGACAGGCCGCTATAGACATTAACGGCGAATTGCGGTTCTTCCTTTAGTAAGCAGTCGCGCCTTACGCCTTGCGCGTTGCCAGAAAATCGGCGACTTCCTGGGCGCTGCGCGATTCGGCGAGATCTTTGGCCGTTTGACCCTTCTTGTTCTTGAGCGCCACCGCAGCGCGCGATGCCGTCAGAAGTTTGACTTTTTCAAGGTTGCCTTCGTGCGCCGCGAACATCAGCGCGCTCCAGCCGTCGAGGTCCTGGTCATTGACGCGCGCACCCGCCGCTACGAGGCGCTGCACCATGCCGGGAGTTCCCTTCCACGTGGCCATAATGAGGGCAGTTCTACCGCTGCGGTGGCGCAGGTTCACGTCAGGCTTGAAGCTCAGCAGAAACTCCATCATTTCGGCGTTGCCGCGATAGGCGGCAATCATCAGTGCCGAATAGCCATCTCGGTCTTGCAGGTTAATGCGCGCCTTGCGTGACAGAATCACGCGCGCGACGTCGGGCGCGCCCGAGTTCACCGCATACATGAGGGCGGTATATCCGTCTTCGTTTTTCAGATCAATGTTGATATTCGCCTGCAGCGCCTTTTCAGCGCGCTCAACGTCGTTCGTGCGGGCGGCCATCACGAGCTCTTTGTTATTCTTGGGGTCGACAGCCCCTGCCCCGACGAGAATCTTGACCACTTCGTCGTGGTCTTTGATCGCCGCCCAATAGGCGGCGGTACCGCCGTTATCGGCCGTGGCATTGACGTCAACACCTGAGTCGACGAGCCTTCGCACAGCTTCGACGTGCCCTTTGGCCGCTGCAAGAATGAGCGGCGTGTAGCCAAAGTTGTTTTTGCGAGTGACGTCGGCCTTGCGCTTAATGAGTTCATCGAGAATGCGCACGCGGTTTTCTTGCGCAGCGTAGAACACGGCTGTATAACCGTCTTTATCGCGCGCCGCCACCTGCGCGCCGCGGTCGAGCAGAGCGCGCACCATTTCATAGTTGCCAAATGCAGAAGCTATGAGCAGCGGCGTCTGCAAGTCTTTGTCTGTATAATTGGGGTCTGCGTATTCGTTCAGAGAATTATTGAATATTTCAAAACTATCGGCACGAATCGCCAGCACGAGCTTGCGGCTCGCCAGCGCGTTCATCGCACCATTTGAGCGCAGGTATTCGATGAGTGGTGCGTCTGCGAGTTCAACGGAATACGAGAGTGGCGAATAACCCTTTTCGTCGACAACATTCACATTGGCGCCGCGATTGACTGCTGCCTGCGCTGCGCCGAGGTCTTTGACTTTTACCGCTGCGAGCAACGCCTTGCTGGCTTCAGGGTTCTCAGCACCGAACCCCTGCAACAGGCGCACAATATCGAAAAATGTGTAATACTGTGCCTGGGTAACTGCGGTCTGCCCAAAATAGTTTGCGACCGGTATCATCGGCTTAAATTTTAAGATCAGTTCAACAGCTTTGATGTTGCCCGACCGCGCCGATTCGATAAGCGCCGTGTCGCCATTGCGATTGCGTTCGTTGGCAGTCTGAAAATAGGGCTGAATCGCCTTTAATGTCTGCGCCATGCCATACCGCGAAGCCGACATCAGCGGGGTGTCACCCGTCGCGCTCAGCTGCAGCTTGCCTCCATTCATTTTGAGAATGCGCTCGGCCGCATCGGCCAGCCCGTTGGCCGTCGCGACGTGTATGGCGAGGCTTCCCGTTGAGTCGGCTTCGCTGAGATCAATGTTACTTTCGGTGAGCACGTCCCAGACGTTGCGGTTGTAATGTTCAAGCGCGACGCGCCACAGCAGCTCTCCGTTT
>JAKQXK010000218.1 GCA_029561505.1 Spirochaetota bacterium
GTCGGGCGCCTTGAATTGCTGCAAGAGTGGCAGTGCGTGAACTGCAGCGTAAAGCCCCTGCCACAGGTAGCGCTGGTAAGCGACACCCACACCGTAAGCCCGCACGTAACCAGGGTAGGCCTGCGCAGCATCGCTCATGTCGGGGCCCCAGGGGGTGCCGAGCGCGCGGTGGTATGCCCAGGTAATCGCCTCAACCGAGAGCACATCTTTTTTCGTCAGCCAGTAGCCGAAGTTGAGCTGGTAGAATTCGGGTGAAGGGCTCGCCACGGTATTCATCACCATGAATAGCGAACTACCGATAAAATACCTGTTGAAGGGTTCAGTGCCTGGTGGCGCCTCTTTTTGCGCGCTCAACGCGGCCGGGTCTTGCTTTTGCGCATAGGTTGTGCCGCTTCCCAGCAGCACGAGTGCGCCGACGAATACCGCCAGTAATCTTATTCTTTTCATATGTTCTCCTCGCCGCGCTGATGCGAAACATTGTCGATTCAGGCGGCGGGGACGCTTAAGCTTACGGTGTAAGCCTGTAAAGCGGATTATCGTTCTACCCAGGTCAACCTTTGGTTGACCTGGGTTTTCCATTGCTTGACACGCTGCCCCGAAGCGCAAATGCATTCTGCTGACTACAGCGTAAGCCGGTTCAACCAGTGGCACTAAAAAAGAAAACTACTCAATCCTCACCTCGCAAACCGCTCAGCCGGGAGCGCGTTCTGAAGGCTGCGCTGGCGCTCGTTGACAAAGATGGTATCGAATCGCTGTCGATGCGCAACCTCGCCGCGAAGCTCAGCGTCGAGGCGATGTCGCTCTATAAGCATGTGGCGAACAAAGATGCAGTTCTTGACGGTCTCGTGGAACTTATTCTGCGCGAGATGGAAATTCCACCGGTCGGTACGCCGTGGCGTGAGGCGATGCGGCGCCGCGCGTGGTCGGTGAGGCACACAATTCTGCGCCACCCATGGGCCTCGGTGCTGATCGAGTCGCGGCTCGCGCCCGGCGAAGCGCGCCTCAGTTACGCTGACACGGTGCTTTCGATTCTGAAAAATGCCGGCTTTGCGACCGAGGTGCAGTACCGCGCGTTTCAGATGCTCGACAGCTATGTCTATGGTTACGTGTTACAAGAGGTCAATTGGCCGACGAAAGAATCTGATCGCAAGATGTTGGTCGTGCGGCTCAAAGAATTTTTGCATGATGGTCGGTACCCTAATCTTATGAAAGTGATAGAGCAGGCAAGCTGGTTAAAGCTCGCACCTGGAGAAAAGCCTTATGATGCCGATTTTGAGTTTGGTCTTCAGCTGATTCTAGACGGGCTTGAGAGGTTGCTACCGCGTTAGCAATAAGATCTCGCAAAGATAAACGACTTAACCGCGCAGCCTCTCAATTTCAGGTACAAGAAATTTCTGCCAGTGCCACGCATTCGTCGCCACCGCGCGATTCACGGCCGCATAACTTTCAGGCGTTCCGCAATCGTACCAGTGGTCGCGGTGAATGTACGCACAGACTCTTTTGCCGGCCGCAACAAGGCCCGTATAACCCGTGTAGACGATGCTCGAAGGTTCGTTTTTGAGGTGATCAAACAAGGCAGGTTCAAACACGGCAATGCCCGCGTAGAGGTGGCTGCCGGTATTGTGGATTTCAAAAGTTCTGTTTATATCGACAATACGATCATCTTCGCCGATGGTAATCGGAGCTATCTCGTGCGCGCGCGGGTGCGGTACCACAACCAGCGTCAGGTCTGCGCCACGCGCGGCGTGAAAGCGCAGTAGTTTCGCGACATCGACGTCACAGACGATGTCGGCGTTGGCGAGCAGAGTTGGCGCATCGCGTAAGAGACTCTCGCACTTTTTAACTCCCCCGCCGGTATCGAGTAGCTGCGGTTCGTGCGAAATATGCAGTTGCCACGGGTGTTCGACGCGGTCGAGAATTGTTGTGATTGTCTGCGGCGCGTGGTGCGTGTTGACGACGAGTTTATCTATCGTGTGCGGTGTGGCTGCGTGCACCTGGTAAAACAGGTTCAATGAGTAAGCCAGCATCGGCAGGCCTGCGACCTCGAGTGCTGGTTTGGCGGTTTTGTCTGTCAGTGGCCTCAGGCGCGTGCCGAGACCTGCGGCGAGCAAAAAGCCATTCATAGAAAACCGCTATCGCTTTATGAATCGTTTTGGCAAGCAGCCCGG
>JAKQXK010000365.1 GCA_029561505.1 Spirochaetota bacterium
GAATAATTCAGCCGCGGCATCGGGCGCTGTGTACGTCTATGTGCGCTCGGGCGACACCTGGGCGGCCCAGGCATATCTCAAAGCCCCTAATGCTGAAAGTGCAGATACATTTGGCATATCGGTCGCTATTTCGGGAAATACCATCGTCGTGGGCGCCGCTAACGAGAACAGCAATCAATCCTCAATTTTGCATGCGGGTTCTCTGCCCACGGCCGCAACTGACGATGACTCAGCGGCTCTCGCGGGTGCGGTGTACGTGTTCGTAAGGTCTGGCACAACCTGGTCGGCCGAGGCATACCTCAAGGCATCGAATGCAGAAGCGTCTGACAATTTCGGTGCATCGGTTGCCATCGACGGTGATACAATTGTGGTCGGTGCATCGGGCGAAGACAGCAACCAGGGCACCATCTCGCTTGCGGGTAGCTTTCCCACTGCTGCGGGCGACAACGATGCTGCGAGTGCGGCTGGCGCGGCTTATGTGTTCACGCGCTCGGGCACGACCTGGTCGCAGCAGGCATATCTCAAAGCTTGCAACGCTGAGGGCGCAGACAGTTTCGGCGAAGTTGTCGCGATCTCGGGCGACACGGTAGTTGTGGGCGCGAAAGGCGAAGACGGGGGAGTTTCGGGCGTACTCAACTCTGGCAGCCTGCCGACTGCTGCGGGCGACAGTGATTCTGCAAATGGCGCGGGTGCAGCGCACGTGTTCGTGCGTTCGGGCACAACCTGGACGCAACAGGCATATCTCAAATCGACGAATGCCGCTGCGAGTGACCTTTTTGGTTATCCGGTCGCGATCTCGGGTGACACAATCGTCGTTGGTGCGCATTTAGAAGATGGCAATAATACCGCAGTGATCAATTCAGCCACCTTGCCGTCTACAGCGACCTCAAACAATCTGGCACCCGCCGCAGGCGCTGCATATGTTTTCTTGCGCACAGGTTTAACCTGGTCGCAGCAGGCATACCTGAAAGCGCCGAATACAGAGGCAAGCGACGAATTCGGCTATGCCATAGCAATTTCGGGCGATACGATTGTCGTGGGCGCCCACTTTGAAGACGGCAATCAAGAGACGATTTCTCAGGCGGCGGCGCTGCCCACGCCGGCAACCGACAATGACGCAAACGCATCGGCAGGCGCCGCCTACGTCTTTGTCAGAGAAGCCGGTGTCTGGAGCCAAAACGCTTACCTCAAGGCCCCCAACCCCGATGCGAATGATCGTTTCGCGTCAGCGCTTGCGGTGAGTGGCAGCACGATCATCGCCGGGGCATGGTACGAAGACAGCAACACGACGACCGTCTTGCACACGGGAAGCCTGCCCACAGCTGCGAGCGATAACGATGCAGCAGCCGATGCCGGGGCGGCATATGTGTTCGTGAAGAGGTAGCGAAATGACCGAAACAGAATCAAAGAAATATCTTGGCACTGAACAATCTTATGGCCGCCACCCGCAAGGCATACGCGATTTTTTCGCGACGCAATCGCGCCAGTTCAGGCGATCTTTTTCTCGGCCAGATACGCGGCAGCTAAAGGCCGGCTGTCGTCGTCTTCGGGGTGAAAGTCTGGTCTGAAATATTCAAAGAACTGTTCTACGTTGTTGCGTGTAAATTCAGCGAGGCCCGGCAGATTCTGTCGCAGTTCTGCGAGCATCTCGCCAACGGTCAGCGATTTCTCTTGTGACAGAATCAATCCTAACCCATAAAATGCACTGCCCCATAAAAGCACCTGGCCCAGAACGTGACCGCCGACGCGCAGTGCGTAACTGTCATCGACAACTTTCAGAAGGTCGAATGCCACGTGGCGGTGTTCGATCTCTTCGCATGAATGCCAGAGTGTGATGTCGCGCGCCTTCGGTTCGAGACGGCCGACAAATTCGGGGTGGCGCAAAAACCACGCAGACTGCGTCGCCGTGACGTGTTCGAGCGCAGCGGTCACAGACAGGCCAAGCGCCGGGTGGATAAAATCGAGTCTGTCAAAATTGCTGAGGGCGCTTTCCATGAGGTTCGCAACCGCCGAAACATCGTAGCCACTCGCCTGTGTGTGTTCGTTCCAGCCGCGGTGCACTTTGCCATGCATCGCCTCTTGCCCAATGAAGGCCTTGACGTCGCTCTTGAGTTCGGGCGGCGTGCGGTCCGCAAATTTGCGCACGCTGTCGATAAAGAACTCTTCGCCGCGCGGAAACAAGAGGCTCATCGCATTAAAGAAGTGCGACAGCACAACGCTACCCTCAAAGACGCTGCGCGGGTCTTGTGGTATCTCGGCCGGGCCCTTGCGCACGGTGAGCTTATGTTCGGTGTTGCTGTTGGCTGGCATAAGGTTGCGCTTGCAAAACTGACACTGGTGTCAAGTTTTAAAGGGTCGGTACTGGTCTCTCTCAGCCGAAGCAAAATTTGCCGACCATGTGGGTGTATACTATACTGGGTATATGACCGCAACGCAAGCCAGCAAGTTTGACGAATTTATTCAGCAGAGCGACGTGCCCGTGCTCGTCGATTTTTATGCAGACTGGTGCGGGCCATGCCACATGCTCGCGCCGATTCTGAAAGATCTGAAACAATCATGGGGTGATCGCATTCGTCTGATCAAGGTAGACACTGAGGCGCAGCCCGACATCGCCGGTCGCTACCAGATATCGGGTATTCCGACGCTGATCATGTTCAAGAACGGCCAGATCGTACACCGTACGTCTGGTGTGATGCCTCTCGCGCGCCTACAGACTGAATACGGTAAGTATCTG
>JAKQXK010000245.1 GCA_029561505.1 Spirochaetota bacterium
CGTCGGCGCGGCTCAGCATTTCAAAAACTGCGCTCGAACCGGTCAAGTTCATTTGCAGACCACCGTTCTGGCGTGATATGTTGGTACCGAGCATGCCGGATTTTACTATCAGATCGACAATGCGCTGTGTATCGGGCGGAAAATTGACTTTTCCGCTGACCAAATGGATGCCATGCTTTTCCATCGCGCGCGCAGAAGGTGAAATTTCTTCACCACAAATTTTGCCGATCTGTGACCAAACGGCGGCATACCCCTCAAGACATTCAGCCGTGCTCGCAGGGGCAAACTCCAGTAGCTTGTTGCCATTTTGCTTGAATGCGGCTGCATCAACAAAGCCCTGCTCTTGCAGCGGGATCAAAGTTTCCCAATCAACAAAATGTTCAATATTAAATCGTAAATCCGCATTGTCTTCAAAGTAATTGCCCTTGATCATTTTTGAACCTTATGGCACTCGTAGCGTTGTGTCATGCCTTGCCCGCTTCAAGAATTTGCGATACCGAATGACCATTTTGCCGCATTTTATTGAACGACGCAAATTTTGAAAAACGCTGGTGCGACTGAATCAGAAGCGCTTCGGGAATGCGGATAAAGACTGCCGTCGCAGAAGTATACAGTTTACCCTCGGCGTCAAATATCTGCCCTACGGTATAAATCCGTCTGGTATCGATGCGTTCTGTTTTACCGGCGCAATAGAATGTCTGGTTGAGGGGGATGGATTTTCTGAGCGAGACGTTGATATTTGCCGCGAGTACGGGATAGCCGTTGCACCAAGCCGCACCGCCCATGGCTTCGTCGAGAATCGCTGAAGTAAAGCCGCCGTGGACGTGATCGGGCGGGCCTTCGGCGTTATCGCCCATGCGCATTTCCATCAGCAGCATGCCGGTGGCTTCGTGAAAATATTGCCTGCTTTCAATCAAGTCGGTCGAGTGGGACATGAAGCGCGATATGGCATCAGGAATATGTGTCGATTCCGCAATGCATGCCGAAATATCCTGAATATCAAATAAGGTTTTCATTTCTCCGGCCTCAGCGAGGCGCGGGCTGTAGTTCTTGCTTTTTTCATATTTTAGTATGTGCTAAATTAAAACATGGCGTCAACAAATTTCCCCCCTTCTGGCGCCTGCAAAAAACGCCAGCCCATACCCCTTCATCTTGACGAATCTTAAAGAACTTGCCTGCGGATAAATAATCACGACCTTGCCGCATAATTCATGGTGCGAGATAAAAAAGGAACGCTGCCGACCGCGCCCAAAAAGAGGGTATGGAACAGAACAGCCAAGACCCGTATGAAAATCTTAAACGGCGCGGCCGTGGCTTTTTCCGCCCGCGGTTACTATGGCACAAGCCTCGTCGAGCTCAGCAAGCGAACAGGCGCCGAACAGGCCAGCATCTACTACCACTTTCAAAGCAAAGAAAACCTCTTCAAGAAATGCCTGATTTATACGCATTTAATGGTCATCAGGGGCCTCAGGCGCGATTTGAACCGCACTGAAGGGCTCAGGGAAGA
>JAKQXK010000247.1 GCA_029561505.1 Spirochaetota bacterium
TGGCCGCCGGTGCCGCCCGCAGCGATGATGATCGTCTTGCCCGAAGCCGCGCCCAAAACTCTTGGCGGCGTTTTTTTTGCCTTCATGTCGAAGCCCCCGCAGCGCTGCGGCGTGCTTCGACGAGGCCGAGCAATTTTTCGCGGTCGTTTTCAGCCCGACCCGCTTTCACTTCTTCGAACAGATATTTCAGCATGTCGCCCATCTCGCGCGAGGGTGGCATGCCGATTTCCATGAGCGTGTGGCCGTCGATTGCCAGATCTTTGATTTTGAATTCTTGTTCTTTGGCGATGAGCTCGTCGATGTGTTCCATCAGTTTTTGTAGCGCCTTCGGAAAAGCGGTCTTTTTGCCCGAGCCTTTGCGGTCGGCGAGGCGCAGCGAGATCAGGTCTTGCAGCTCATCGAGTGGCACCTTTTTGACAAAGCGGCGTACGGCCTTGTCTGACCATTCGTCGGTATAGTGAAACATGTGGTTGCGCACCAAAAACTTCACCTTTTGGCCGACCGAAACCGGCACTGCGAGCCGCTTCATGATCGGCACAACCATGCGCGCAGAATACATCTCGTGGTTGTGAAACGTCGATTCACCGTCGGGCGACTCGACCCGCGTGGGTACTTTGCCGACGTCGTGCAGCAGCGCCGACCAGCGCACGGGTTCGTTGAGGTCTAGAGCTCCATCGGCAGCGCGCAGCAGGTGCTCAAAAATATCGTGCGCGTGAAAGCGGTTCTGCGAAAGCCCGCGGCCTGCGGTCACTTCGGGTAAAAAAATATCGAGCAGGCCGAGGCTGTCGAGCAGGCGAAAACCGGCGGTGGGCCTGCGCCCGAGAATGATGCCGCGAAACGCGTGGCGGCGCAGCGACGCGGGTACCTCGTCTGCCGCTTTCAGTTCGACGCGGGGGGTGTCTTCGGTGTGCACAATCAGCTGTGGAAACCGGGCTGCGAGCCGCGCGACGATGAGTGCGTCACTCGCCGACAACTCACCCGACAGGTCAATTTCAGACCCGGCTATACGCACGTTGTCTGACGGCATCAGCCGCTGCGTCTGGGTGCTAAAGCGAATCTGCGATGGCTGTCTGCCGTGAGGCGGCAGCGCCAGTTGCAGATCGCCTTCGCTGAGCGTCGCATCGCTCAGGGCAAGCTGCAAGGCTGCAAAATCTTCGGCGTTTACGGGCAGTTTCAGATTGAGCGTTTCGCGCCTGAGATCGTCGGCGAATTCATTTTGCTGAGTGTTCTGGGGTGCATACCAATGGAGCTCCCACCCGAGCAGCGTGCGTGCCTCAGCCCCGGTTAAGACCGCGTGAACCCGCTGAAGAATTTCATATGCCTGCATGTCAGCCCTCGCGCCTCAGAACGGCGAAGATGGTATCGGCGAGCGGCGCGGTTTCAAGTACTTTTCGGTACAACCGGTCAAAAAGCCTGAAGCGACCCAATGGAAAACGATGAGGATGTATACCCTCAGAAAACGTGGCGATACTGGAAAAGCCGAATTTTTTACCCGTCAACCGCAACGAGTCGGGCGCGTAGTCGATTTTGTGATCGCTGGGGTGCGACGCATACCAACCGCTGCGGTGAAAACGAAACATTGGGCCTGCAGTTGAAGGCAGCGCCAGCAGCAGGTAACCCCCAGGCCTCACAAGAGATGCCAGGTGCTGCCAGACTTCTGCCTGTTCGGGCAGGTGCTCGAGTACGTAGAACATCGCGACAATGTCATAGGGTTTGCGCTTACGGGCGAGGTGCTGGCGCGCGCCTTTTAAAAAATCCTGTTGTGTGGTCTTAAGGCCCCGGGCGTTGGCGTATTTTGCCATCGCGGCTGAAATTTCCCAGCCGTGTACAGAATAACCATGGTCTTGCATGATCTTGAGAAAATAGCCGGCGGCCGAACCGATTTCGAGAACCTGCGCATGCGTCGCCGGCGAAACCAGGTGCTTTACCAATTCGTAGCGTTTCAGGTTGCGTTCAAGAATGGATTGTCGGTCGGCGGTGTAGGTACGCCCGTACTGGTTCTTATATTCTTTCTCGAAATAGTCGTGCTCGTAGCGGCGAAACTCATAGGCACGGTTCACCACCACACCGTCTCGCGGGCAAACGGCGAAGCGGCGGTCGCTCAGAGCAGCAAGGGGGCCTTGGCAGATGGGGCACGACACCGATGCTTTGAACGGTATACAAGTCAGGCTGCAAATAAAATTCATAGGTCTGCCGAGAGTACGGTATACTTTCGCGTAGTTTATAATTGACGCCTTGCAGGCTTCAGCGATGCGCATGCATGCGTTCTCTGCGTGCGGCATTTGTGCTGCTCTTCTTGCTGGTCAACAGTCTCTCGGCGCTCGAAATCTACCTCAATCGCGCATTCACAACCGGTGAAAAGCCGGTCGCGACGCTCTACGCGTCTGGCGAAGGTACGCTCTACCTGCGGGTCTACCGCATCGACGACGTCGATGCCTATCTCAGGGGGCAAGCGAACGCGCACACGGTGACCGAAAAGAATGAACGCCTGATGCAGCCAGGCTACTTTCTCTGGACAAGCGTCATCGAAAACATGGAATACGCGATGTACCAGCTCGCGCGCCGGTATATGCGCGGCGATTTCAGAGAGCGCCTGCGCACCGACCTTGGCCTCAAGGCCTATGCTTTTCCATTTCGCGACCGGTTTCCCGAGATAAATCTGTTTGCCCCCCTGAAACTGCCGATCGTTGATGAGACCGCCTTACCCGTGCGCGCGCGCCACTGGCAGGCGCTGCACCACAAGTTCGCTGAAATGAAGCCGGGTTATTACCTTGTAGAAGCATCGCAGGGCCGTCACATAGCGCACGCGCCGCTCGTCATCTCAGACCTCGCGATGGTAACAAAAACCTCGCCGCACAATCTTCTCATTTATGCAGTGAACCTCAAAACCGGTGAAGTACTGAACGATGCGACGGTGACCGCGTATACGCGCGTCAAGAACGAGCACCAGCGCAAGGGCAGCTTCGCGGTAAAGAACGGAATCGCCTTCACCGAAAAGACCGATTTTCTGACCGGTGCCGAATCGACGCTCTATATGCTGCAGCAAGGCGGTCACTATGCGTTTTCAGACCTCTACGCAATCGAAACCGGTAAATCGCTCTTCGAATCAGCGATCTATACAGACCGGCCGATCTACCGAATCGGCGACACGGTGCAGGTACGCGCCGTGTTCGTGCGCAAGCAGGCAGCCGCAGCTCACGGCAAGGTGAAGTACCAGATCAAGAGCGCAGATAATGAGATTCTTTTCAATGGCGAGGCCGAACTGTCACCGGCGGGCAGTCTTGCGTTCGCTTATAAATCCTCATCTCTGAAACCGGGCCGCTATTCGCTGCAGATGACCCTTGAAAACGAAACGCACTACGGCAGTTTTTATATTGAGCAATACAAGAAGCCAGAAACCCGGGCTGCATTCTCAGTCGAAAAGCCCGTGCTGCTGAGCGGCGAAAACGCCGAAGCGATGCTTTCAGCATCGTATTATTCAGGCGAACCGCTCGCGAAGTCGGCGTCTGAAATTGTGATCGAAAGATCGCGCATCAGCTATCCGTGGTGGTATGGCCTGGGTTACGATGAATATTATGGCGAAGGTTATGACTATTCTTCATGGGAATTCGTCAAAGACTTCAACGCCGAGCTCGACGGTTCGGGAAAGCTCAGAGTGAACATTGCGACTGACGCAAAAGCCGACGCCGATTATACGTATCGCGTGCGCGCGGCGGTGAAAGCGCAGAACCGTGAAGAGACAACCGCGCTCGCAAGGTTCAAGGTCTACCGCGCGCCGGTATCGCTGCGGCTCTCGCAAGAACGCTGGTATTATGCGGCGACGTCTGCAATTGGCTTTCAGGTGTCGGCCTCGCGCGTTTCTGATAACAAACCCGTTGCGGCCGCGGTGAAAGCAGAACTCATTTACCGGCGCTACGATGCGAAGGCGCAAAAATATGAAGACTCGGTCGTGCAGACCAAGAGCGTTGACGTACCGGCGACCGGCGAAGCGATCAGCGAATTCGGGCCCACAAAACAGGGTGGCACCTACCTCATTCGGGTTTCGGCGACCGCAGAAGGCCGCACCACATCTGAGCTGACAGAAACCTATGTCTATTCGGGCGAAGGATACGCCTCTATCGATGAGGTCAACGAGCGGCCCATTACCGTCAACCCGGGAAAAAAGAAATATGAGCTTTTTGAGACCGCAGAATTTGCGGTGCGCCTGCCGACGCAAAAACGACTGCCGGTGCTGGTGACGCTCGAAAACGATCGCATTCGCAAGTACAGCCTGGTGCGTCCCGAAAGTGCGGAGTTTATACACAAACAAGAGCTGCTTTCAGAACTCAGCCCGAATTTTGACATTCACGTGACGGCCCTGGGCTTTGAAGGCACTCCCCGCTATTTTGCCGGTTCAGCGCAGGTCGTTCTGCCGCCGAAACACCGTATTCTGAACGTTGAGGCCGTCGCCGACCGCGATCGCTACCGCCCAGGCGAAGAGGCCAACATTATCGTGCGCGCTTACGACCATAAGAAGAACCCCGTCGCCGCCGAGTTTTCGCTTGCGGTCGTCGATGAAGCCATTTATAGCTTGCGTGAAGATTCGCTGAGCTCGTTGCCATTGGTCTTGAACCCGCGCATCCCATCAAGTGTGGTCACCAATAACTCGATTGCCTTCAGTTTCTACGGCTACGGCGCTGAAAAAAGTCTCTATGCTCTTTACCGCGAGCAGATGGCAGAGGCTGCGGCGCTGCGCAAGGGTGAATCGGCGCAGGTTAAGATTCGCAAAAATTTCAAAGATACCGCATTTTTCACCGCATCGGGTAAGACGGGCGCAGACGGCATTGCGCGGGTGCGCGTGCCGCTGCCCGACAACCTGACAGAATGGCGCATCACGACGCACGCGCACACGACTGCAGGCCTCTCGGGCAGTGAACGCGGCAAACTTGTCGTCGCCAAAGACTTTGCGCTGCGCCTCGCGCAGCCACGCTTCTTGCGCGAACGCGATGAGGCCAAACTGCGGCTTCTGGTGTCGAACCAGCTGAAAGAGCCGCAGGTCGCGCGGTTCGAAGCGAACCTGACTTCGCTGAAGCTGGCGCAGCCATTTGCCAAAGAACTGAAAATACCGGCGGGCGAAGAGCGTTATGTCGATTTCACCGTGCTCGCGCCTTTTTACCCGGCCGACGGAAAAGCCAAGCTGCAGTTTATCGCCCGAGCCGAAAAAGATAATGACGGTCTTGAAATGGTATTACCGGTGCTGCCTTATGGCGTTGAGAATTTCGTCGCCGAACAGAAGGTGTTCGCAGATAACCAGAGCGAATGGAGCACGCGCCTGAAGCTCGACGCCGATGCGCGCAGCGAACTTGCTGAAATGCAGGTCAGCTTTACTGCGGGGGTGATACCATCGATAGTTGAGACTCTGCCTTACCTCATTCAATACCCATACGGCTGCGTCGAACAGACGCTTTCAACCTTCTTGCCCGCTATCTGGGCGCATGAGGCAGCACAAAAAATCGGGCTTAAGCTGCCGGTCAAAGCGGCGCAGATGAAAGACATCACCGACGCTGGCCTTAAGAAACTCTATGGCTATCAGCATGGCGACGGTGGCTGGGGCTGGTGGGCCGACGACCCGACCGATGCTTACATGACTGCATATACCCTCTGGGGCCTCGCCGAAGCCGATAAGGCAAAAATCGCGGTCGATAAGGCCGTTCTGAAAAAGGGCCTGAAGTATCTGGGTGACCAGCTGGCGACGCAGTCACTGCGCGATACCAAAGAAACCTACGCAAAGCACCGCCTCGTTTACGCGCAGGCTACGCTCGTGAAACTTCTGGGGCCGTCAGCGGCAGATTCAAAAATTCGCGCAGAGTGGAGTGAGTTGCTGAATGGCATTGACACCGAACCGACCATTCTGGCGCTGATCGCCGAGGCATCTTCGCTCCGCAAATTCAAAGACCTGCACGCTGCGGCATTAAAACAGCTCGCAGCGCTCGCGAAAAGTGGCCAGCAGGGTGTATACTTTGAGCACACGAAACAGAAAGGTTATTACTGGTACAGCGACCGCGATGAAATTACCGCCCAGGTTTTGAATGCAGTCGTTGGCGAACCGGCAGGTGAATGGCCGCAGCTGACGCGTGGCATCATCACACAGCTCATGACGCAGAAAAAACAACGCCGCTGGCGCAGCACGAAGGTGAGCGCACTCGTCACACGTGCATTTGCCGCCTATGCGATCAAAACCGGTGAAAAACCAAACTCTGTCGAGGTCACCGCGTCAGTCGACGGCGAAAGACGCGACGTCGTTTATAATGCCAAAAAGAACGCAGGCGGCGAACCCATGGTCTTCAAAACGCGCAGCCGCGATGCGAAGATTGAGCTTACCCGCAGCGGCAAAGGGTTCTTTATTGCCCGCGCCGAGTGGAAACACTACCTGAACAAGCCACTGATTGTGCCGCGCGAAGGTAACTTCAAAATGTCGCGCCGGTATTTTCCGGTGACGCGAAATGGCAATACCTTCAACCGCGGCGAAGCGCGTTATGCGTTCAAAGCGGGTGAGCTTGTCATGACAGAGGTGGCTCTCACGGCCGAGAAGGGCAGCGAATACCTGCTCGTCGAAGACATGATGCCTGCCGGGTTCGAACCGTTGAACAACGCAGAACTCGCGACGCTCGGCAATCTGCGCTATGACAATTACGCCGATGCACCGGCGGCAGTGGAGCGGCTCGATGACCGCGTGGCGCTTGCGAAAACTTATCTAAGTAAAGAACGGTTTGCGCCCCGGGCGTTTTACCGGGCAGTCTTTCCGGGTAAATACCAGGCGATGCCGGCACAGGGAGGGCTCATGTATTACCCCGAAACCTATGCGTGGTCGGCGTCTGATGTGATCACAATCAGTGAATGAGACGCTCGGGCGCCGCGCTGCTGCTTTTTCTGGGCTCAGCGGTACTGCGCGCCGAACCGGGTGATGCACGGCTCGTGATTGCGACGCCGACGGGGCGTTTGAACCCCGAGGTGCGCGCATTTCTCTTGCGGCGGTTTTCGCCCATCGAGCTGCAGGCGATGACGGGCGAAGCGCTCTATCGCGAAAAGCCGCAGCTGCCGACGCCGGTTTGTTCTGAATCTGCGTGGTATCTGTTTTCGCCGACGGGCAGCCTCGGTGGCCACGGCTGTATAACGAATAGCCGGGCCGCCGATGCAGAGCGGGAAATCCGCCGCGCTTATGTCGGCGTGCTCGCGCAAAAGCGCCCGCAGCGTACCGCCAATTCTGACGCAATCGAAGCCGTTATCGCTGCGGCGGCTGCCGGGCAGATACCCGAAGCACGCACAAAACTCAAAGAACTTGAGGCGCGAAAGCTCAGCGCTGAAGAAGAAAAGCTCGTGCGCCGTCTGCGGCTCTATCTCGGCCGCGCGCGTTAACGCTTGCCCCGCAGGGACATTTCAGAATACCTGTTTCTATTCTGAAATTCTGGCATCAACTTTGCAAGAGAGATAAACCTTGATACGCGTCAGCCTCACGCATCTGACGGAGTACACGTACGACCGCGCCGTCGCGCTTTCGCCACACGTGATACGCCTGCGCCCGGCGCCGCATACGCGAACGCATATCGAATCGTATGCGCTCAGCGTCTCACCCGAAAAGCAATTTCTGAACTGGCAGCAAGATCCGTTTGCCAACTGGCAGGCGAGGCTGGTTTTTCCCGAAAAGACGCAGAAGCTCAGCGTGCGCGTGAACCTCGTCGCGCACATCAAGGTCTATAACCCTTTTGATTTTTTTACCGAAGAATATGCCGAGCGTTATCCGTTTGAGTATGAAACCAAACTCGCGCACGAACTGCAACCGTACCTGAAGGTCTCTGACCCTGCAAACGAGCTTGCCGAATTCGCAGCCGGCTTTCGCGGCGACGGGCTCACGATGGTCGATTTTCTCGTCGGCATCAACCAGCATGTGCGGCAGAAGGTAAACTATGTCATTCGTATGGAGCCGGGCGTGCAGAGCGTCGGCGAAACGCTCACAAAAAGTTCTGGCTCATGCCGCGACAGCGCATTCTTACTTGTTCAGCTTTTGCGCCACTTCGGCATCGCCGCGCGTTTTGTATCAGGATATCTCATTCAACTGAAGGCCGACACCGTTGCGGCAGGCAGCGAAGCCGGCCCGCAGACAGACTTTACCGACCTGCATGCTTGGGCCGAGGCATTTATTCCGGGTGCAGGGTGGGTGGGGCTCGACGCCACTTCGGGGCTGCTTGCGGCCGAAGGGCATATTCCGCTCGCAGCGACCCCAGAACCCGAAAGTGCTGCGGCGATTCACGGCTTCAGCGAACCTTGCAATTCGAAGCTGCATTTTGAAATGCACGTCGAGCGCATCAGCGAAACGCCACGCGTGAGTAAGCCTTATACAGAAGAAGTATGGCAACAGATTCTTGGTTTGGGTGAGAAGATCGATAAGGTGCTCGCGAAGTCTGACATGCGGCTTTCAATAGGTGGCGAGCCAACCTTCGTTTCAGCGACTGACCGTGAAAGCCGCCAGTGGAACTTCGATGCACTCGGCGAAGATAAATATCGCCTCAGCGAAGCGCTGCTCGAAAAGCTTTATGGCATTTACTGCAAAGGCGGTATTATTCTTCGCTCGCAGGGCAAATGGTATCCCGGTGAACCACTGCCACGCTGGTCGCTCGATTGTTTTTGGCTGAAAGACGGCACTGCGCTGTGGAACAATCTGAAATTGCTGGGTATCTCTGAAATACGGCCACGCCCGGCGGTGCTTCAAGACGCCGAAGCCTTCATTCAGGCCCTGGCCAAATCTCTTGCCTTACCCGGTGACTGTATGCAACCGGCTTACGAAGACCCGGCATATTATATAACTGCTGAAGCGAAGTTGCCGCCTCAATTCGAGAAAGAAATTACCGGCAACTCATTCGATGAAATCGAACGCCGGCGGCTGCTGGCAGTGCTCGACAAAGGGCTGGGTTCACCGGTAGGCTTCTGTCTGCCGCTTAAATACAATTCGACTCGCGGTGTGTGGCAGAGCGCGCGTATCAGATTTCGCCGCAGTTTCTTATCGCTGATACCCGGTGATTCACCGCTGGGCCTCAGGTTACCCTTAGCTTCGATCACCGAAACCGTTGAGGTCGATGCGGTCGAAGACCCGCTCGTGCGTAAGAAGCATGCCGTCGGCGTTGCGGGCGAAGTGCGCGACGAACCGATACGCACATTTCTTTGCGCCGAAATCAGAAATGAAAAGCTCTGGGTGTTCTTGCCGCCTGTGAACACACTCGATGAATTTGTCACGCTCGTCGGTATCGCAGAAAAGATTGCCGCCAATCTCTCGCTGGTGTTGCACCTCGAAGGTTATGAACCCCCGAAAGACGGGCGGCTCGGCTTTTTTCGCATTACCCCAGACCCCGGTGTCATTGAGGTGAATCTTTTTCCCTCGAGTTCGATGAAAGAAGCTGCGGCTAAAACGCAGGTGATCTATGACGAAGCAGAAAAACTCGGGCTCACGACCGATCGCTACATGCTCGATGGCCGGCCATCGGCGACGGGGGGCGGCAACCACATAACCGTCGGCGCGCTGAACCCGGCAGACAGCCCGTTCTTGCGGCGCGCAGACCTATTGGCTTCGCTGGTCGCCTACTGGCAGAACCATCCGGCGCTCTCTTACCTCTTTAGCGGCATGTTTATTGGGCCGACGTCGCAGGCCCCGCGCATCGACGAAGCGCGCGATGCG
>JAKQXK010000292.1 GCA_029561505.1 Spirochaetota bacterium
ACGGAAAACCGCTGCAAGAAACAGAATTGCAGCAACTCGTGAGCTACATCTTTTCGAAGAAGGGGTCAAACCCTGCGGGTGCGAAAGCAATCGACCCTGAACGCGAAAAGAAGTGCGCAGCAAAATAGTTTAGTTGATCTATCCCCGTTCCGTCCGGAGCGGGGGTATTACCTCTTGAGGAGATAAAATGTACACCGCAGCAGATCCCTTAGCAAAAGTCGAAAAAGACAGCGAAGAATACCGCGACCATATTGGCACTATCAACGCAGAAGGCCGCCGGGCGTGGGTTTATGCCAAGAAGCCCAAAGGCAGGTTCTTTCAATGGCGTTCTCTCGTGAGCTATATTCTGCTGACCCTGATGTTTGCCGGGCCATACGTGCGCATTCACGGGCAACCGTTATTGCTGCTCAATATTCTCGAGCGCAAGTTCATTCTTTTCGGTTTCGTTTTCTGGCCACAGGATTTTTACCTGGTGGTGCTGGCACTTCTGACGATGATTCTGACGATCGTGCTGTTTACGTCGGTCTTTGGCCGAATCTGGTGCGGCTGGACATGCCCGCAGACCGTCTTCATGGAAATGCTGTTTCGCAAAATTGAATATGCGATAGAAGGTGATTTTCAGGCGCAAAAGCAGCTGGCGCTGTCGCCATGGAATGCCAACAAGATTATCCGCAAATCTGCGAAGTTTCTCGTCTTCTACGGATTCTCTTTCGCCATCGCCAATACATTTCTCGCATACATTATCGGCAGCGATGAGCTGTTCAAAATTATTACCGAACCGGTGTCACAGCATATCGGCGGGTTTATCGCTATCAATCTTTTTACCATTGTTTTCTTTCTGGTTTTTGCCCGTTTTCGCGAGCAGGTTTGCCATTTTGCGTGCCCTTATGGCCGCTTTCAGTCTGCTCTCGTCGACAACGACACGATCAGCGTCACCTATGACTTTAAACGCGGCGAAAAACGCGGTACGCTCGGCGTCAGAAAAAAGGCGGGCTTTTCACTCTCTGACGCAGTCGCAGCCGGCGGTGTGACTTCAGCCGAAGCGAGCGCGGGGCAGTCTTCGTCGAACCCATTCGGCGATTGTATCGATTGCGGCGCCTGCGTCGTGGTGTGTCCTTCAGGTATCGATATCCGCAACGGCATTCAGCTTGAGTGCGTGCAATGCACCGCATGTATCGACGCCTGCAACAAGATGATGGATGCTGTCTCTAAACCCCGGGGGCTCATTCGTTATACCTCTTTTAACAGCATCACCAATGGCTATAAATTCCCCCTTAAATGGCGCACGCTCGGCTACCTGACGGTCTGGCTCGGTGTGCTCTCCGTATTCGCGGGGCTGTTGCTGACGCGCGAAAAAATTGAGACGGTGCTATTGCGCCAGCCTGGCATGCTCGCGCAGCGGTTGCCCGACGGTTTCGTTGGTAATCTCTACAATGCAAAAATATTCAACAAAACCTTCGACGTGCAGCAAGCAGAGCTTCGCCTCGCCGGCGGTGTGCAGGGTGAACTTCGCCTTATCGATAAGCTGAACACCATCACCGCGCAGAATTTTGCTGAAGCAAGGTTCTTTGTCGCGCTGAAACCCGAAGCGATCACTGCACCAAATTTTCCCGTTGAAATTGAGGTCTGGTCGAATGGCGCGGTAGTGGCCCGCAAGAAAACTATTTTCATCTCAGGGGGAGCTACCACTCCATGAGCACGCTGAAAGACAGGTCATGGCCACTCGGCATCGTGACGGTGCTCGCACTCTTTATCGGCATGACGGTCTGGTTTGTGAAGACGGCTTTTTCTGAGCGCGTCGATCTGGTTTCGCCCGATTATTATTACCGCGACAAAACGTTCTCAGAACGCCTGAAAAAAGAAAATCGCCTCAACGCAAAAGGCCAGGCCGAAATCTCGCGCACCGACAACGGGGTAGCGATTCAATTGCCGGCCGCGTTCTCGGGAAAAAAAATCGGCGGTAAACTCATCTTTTATTCGCCGCTTAACCCGGCAGATGACTTTCAGCTGCCGGTGAGTTTCACTGGTAATGAACAGCGCATTGCGGCCGCACTCAAGACCAACCAGATATGGAAAGTGGCACTCGATTTCGAATCGGCAGGTGAAACCTACTTTTTCGAACGCACGGTGCGATGACGTTTTTCGCGTCAGCGCTGGTGATGGGTTTTTTTGCCAGCGGTCACTGCCTTGGTATGTGCGGCCCGCTGGTGCTGGCGCTGCCACCGGGCGACGGCAATTTCAGCAAGGCAGTCTTTTTCAGAGTTTTGTACAATTTGGGCCGCATCGCGACCTATGCGATGTTGGGCGCGCTGGCGGGGCTTGCCGGCGCGGCGCTCGCCTTCGAAGGCGCGCAGGCGAAGGTGGCCTCGATAGCTGGCGTTTTGCTAATAATAGTCGCGCTGATGCAGGTGTTACCAAAACTGCGTCTGAATTTCTTCTCACATGTTTATCAGGTGATCAGCCGTTTTATATCACCGCGCCTGAAAAACGCCGGGGCGGGCAGGTTTGTGCTGCTCGGCCTGCTCAACGGATTTCTGCCGTGCGGTATGGTGGCAGCAGCTCTCGTCGTCAGTATCGCAGCTGAAACCGTCGCCGAGGGTGTGCTCTATATGGCTGTTTATGGGCTCGGTACGCTACCGATGATGCTCACCGCATCGCTTATGGGCTTTTACCTCGCGGCGCGCACGAAGCGCATTTTAACGATCGTTGGGCCGGTTTATAGCCTCGCCGTTGGCGTGCTGCTGCTGGTGCGCCCGGCACTGATCGCCCCACACTGCGGTTAACCTGGCAGCGCAACGCAAACCCGTAATCGGGGGCAAAGGCCGGTTGTCACCGCGTATCATTCATCGGCGATGCGCTGTGCGGCCCCCGGGTTACGAGCTCTACACCGAAGGCGACTCTTTTTACGCCGACATGCTGCGCGCGATTCGTTCAGCCCGCCGCGAAATACAGATCATGATGTACATCTGGCAAGACGACCATGTCGGCCGGCTGTTTCGGCAGGCTTTGGAAAAAAAATGCCGCGAGGGTGTCGAGATCACCGTTGTCGCTGACGCCATTGGCAGCTTCGATCTGCCGGGTAATTTTTTCGAAAGGCTGCAGGCGCTTGGTGCTTCTGTCTACATGCACAACCGCTGGCAGATTCTCAGTTGGCAATGGCTTCGATATCTCATTCGGCGCAACCACCGCAAACTGCTGATTGTCGATGACCAGATCGCTTTTACGGGTGGCTTCAACATTATGCGCGAATGCTCGCTCAGGCACTTCGGCCACAGACGCTGGTTAGACGTGGGCTTCGTGACGCGCGAAAAACCGACTGTGCGCCAGCTCAAAAAGCAATTTCAAAACGCGTGCCGTCGCGCCAGCCACCGCCGATGGGCTACGCGCCTGCTGCTGCGCAGCCAGAACCGGGTAATTCTGTTCGGCGGAAGCCGGGCAATTTCATAT
>JAKQXK010000306.1 GCA_029561505.1 Spirochaetota bacterium
GCGCGACGGTGCAAACATCGTTGTACCGAATACAGAGATCTATCTTGCGCCTTATCTCGGCGACCCCAATAAAGTCGACCTGACGCTCGCGAACCTGACCTCGATGATGTATGCGGCCTTCACATTCACGAAGACCGAAGACGCCGACGCGGTTAGAATTATCGCCACGACACCTGTGCAACTGGTGGTTGATAAGAACCGCTACGAGGCAACCTTTAGTAAAGAATTCGTGTTCTTAAAGAAGGCCCCATACTTCAAGTTTTCACTGGCGATCGACACGAAAGCCAACGTTAAGCTGAAGAACCTGATGCTCTACGCGCTGCCGATGATTGGCCCCGCGCCCGAAGGCAGCCCGGGTAACTTTCGCGATTACCACCACTATAGCCATGCCGAAAAATTCGAACAGGTCTATAGCGGGGGCGGCGGTGCTGGTTTTTCTTGCGGCGGCTCAGCTTCAGCGCCAAAGAAGACCGATGCGCCAATAGATTTTTTTGGCAGCTCTTCACGCTTTCTCATTCTAAACATGCAGCCACTCTTCAAGACACTCAGCACGACGCTGACCCCAGAAGTGCGCTCTGAATCAAAACAGCTCTTAAACGCACAGGCCCTACACATCAATATGGGCGATGTGGTCATAGAAAAAGGCAAGCCGGCTCGATTTGAGTTCATCGGCTACATGGGGCCGAAACTCGACAGCAACCTGCACCCCAACGAAGACGCGCGCCGCATTGTGCCAGAACTCTCGCAATTTCACAAGAACCTCTATAAGTCGTTCGACTTTGGCATCACCGAGCCGATTCGTGACATCATCGTGTCGGCGCTGAACCTGCTCTATAAGGTGATACCCAACTACGGTATCGGTATTATTCTGATTGCGCTTCTGCTCAAGCTCGCCTTCTTTCCGCTGAACCAGAAACAGGCCGAAGCGATGAAGCGCATGGGTGAGCTGCAACCCAAGATAAAAGAAATTAATGAGCGTTATAAAAACAATCCGCAAGAGAAACAGCGCCGCATCATGGAGATGTACAAGACGCACAAGGTAAACCCTGTTTCGGGCTGTTTACCGATGCTGATTCAACTGCCGGTCTTCATTGCCATGTATTCCGCGTTCTCTGACGCCTATGACCTGTGGAAATCGCCTTTTATTCCAGGGTGGATTCCCGACCTGTCGCAGCCAGACCACGTGTTTTCACTGCCCGCAACCCTGCCCTTTATTGGCGGCTTTGCTGTGCATCTGATGCCCGTTGTCATGACGCTGACGCAGTTTTATCAGACAAAGCTCACCCCGACATCGGGCGATGAGAACCAGCGCAAGATCATGCTGCTGATGCCTTTCATGATGCTCTTTCTTTTTTATGCAATGCCGTCGGGTGTCGTGCTCTACTGGACAGTGCAGAATATGCTATCGATAGCCCAGCAGGTTTATACAAACCACAAGAACAGCAAGGCATTACAGAAGGCCTGAGCTGAAAGTGCAAACACAGATCAAAGAAACACGTCTTACTATATCCCCGAAAACTTTCACCTTTAAAGGCGCAGGTTGCGGGGCGAAACGAATGGAAGGTTAAAATGCAAATACTCGAAGTACAGGCTCTTGGTGAAAAAGAAGCGCTCGAACAGGCGCTCGCAGAACTCGGCACCGAGGCTGAGAACGTTGAAATCAGCGTCTTAAAGAAAGGCAGCTCAGGTTTTCTTGGGCTGGGCCAGAAGACACTCGGCATCTACAAGGTGAATGCGATTCGCGGCAAAACCCCGCTGGCAGTCATCATTCGCGGCGTGATTTCGACTCTGCTCGGCCACATGGGTTACACCGTAACCGTGAAAGACCACCGCAGCGTCGAAGAAGGCAAGCTGATGGTCGACCTCGAAAGTGAATTTGCGGGTTACATTATTGGCAAACACGGCCGTACGCTCGAAGCGCTGCAGTTTATGACGAACCTGATCGTCGAGAAAATTACCGGCGAGCAGCCAAAAATTCTTCTTGATATCGAAAACTACCGCGAACGGCGTGCCGAGCACCTCATGGAAATCGCTCAAAAAACCGGCGAATACGTCGCACGCACGGGCAAGAGCCGCCTGCTCGACCCGCTGAACCCTTATGAGCGTCGCCTCGTGCACATGGCGCTGCAAGACAACGGCACCGTAAAGACAGAATCTGAAGGCAACGGCGTCTACAAGCGCGTGCGCATCTTCAAGATCGTCACCGACCAGGCGCCCGATGGCAATGCGGCCGAACCAGGCAACGAACTTACCGCAGACGACAACATCGGCAACATCGCCTTCGAAGCAGGCCATGACCCCGAAGGTGCCGAGGATATTGAGTTCAAAAGCGACGACTTCAACCGCTGATTTTATCTGCGCCCCTGCGACCGCAGCCGGGGCGCGCTCTGCCATTGCGGTCATTCGCGGCAGCGGTTCGGCTGCGGAAAATCTTTCTGTATTTGATGCTCTTGCAGATGTATTCGTAACGTCTCGGGGCAAAAAGGCACCTGAACTTACCGCCCGAACCGCGCACTACGGCAATATCGTCGACGGCGACGAGTTCATCGACGACGTTCTGTTTTTTCGCTTCAACGGGCCGAATTCATTCACGGGCGAAGACAGCTTCGAGATTCACTGCCATGGCAACCCGCTGATCGTGCGCTCGATTCTCGCTCTGCTCTATCGCAAGGGGTTTCGCAGCGCAGAACCGGGCGAATTCACGCGCCGCGCATACCTCAACGGCAAGCTCGGCCTCAACGCAGCGCAGGCCGTGGCCGAGGTAATCGAAGCCCGCAGCCAGCTTTCGCTGAAAGCTGCCCACAGGTTTTCGCGCGGTACTTTTCGCCACGAGCTTTTGTCGCTGCGCTCTCAGCTAATGAACCTAGCCGCCGATTTGAATGCCGAACTCGATTTCATCGACGAAGATATCACATTCGCGACTCTTGAAATCAAACTTGCCATTTTGCAGCGCGTTCGGTTGGCTACCGAAAAGCTTGCCCGTGACGCGCAGCGCTTTGACGCGATTCGCAGCGGCGTCAATATCGCCATCGTGGGTGCGCCCAATGCCGGTAAGTCTTCTCTCATGAACCGGCTGATCGGCCATGAACGTTCGATTGTCAGCGATATCGCGGGCACAACGCGCGACTATATCGAGGCGGAGCTCGAAATTCAGGGCGTCAATGTGCGCCTGTTTGACACTGCGGGCCTGCGCGAAGACAGCGCCGATACAATCGAAAATATCGGTATAGAGCGCACGCGCGAACTGATCGGTCGCGCCCACATTTGCCTGCTCATAGCCGATGGTTCACTCGCACCCGCAACCTTAACCGATCTGCTGCCGGCTGAAAGCAGTGCGCAGATTCTGCTCGCGGTCAATAAGTGCGACAACCTGCACGCTGACTGGGCCATAAGGCGAGAAACAACAAAATCAGATTCGCCTGAGATATTCATATCGGCCTTAACCGGCGAAGGATTTTCCGCTCTGATCGACGCGTTCGGCCGAATAACAGCCGACCTCGCACCGCAAGACGCAGTGCCGCTGTCTGTGTGGCAGATTCAGCTCTTGAACGGGATTGCCGCGCTGATGCAGTCTGCTGCCGAATTGCTGCAGCAGCGCGAGCTGCCAGAACTGATCACGCATCAGGTCACGCGCGCGATCGACAGCATGTCAGAACTCACGGGTGACATTTCGAGCGAAGACATACTCGGTAGAATATTCAGTAGATTTTGCATAGGCAAGTAACATCAGCCTGCGGCTGATGTTACTTGCCTGGATCCGAATATCGCACTCCCTACACGCACATGCGTTGCGCCTTCGGCGATCGCGTAGCGAAAGTC
>JAKQXK010000312.1 GCA_029561505.1 Spirochaetota bacterium
TGTATGCACACCTGGGCTACCGGGAGATGTCCTAGAAGTTGAGTTAGAACTGAAGTTGATTGCAGATGTGGGATTAGTGGGTTTTCCCAATGCGGGTAAGTCAACTTTGCTGAAGGCACTGACTCAGGCAAACCCGAAAATTGCGAACTATCCGTTCACGACGCTGTCACCGAATATCGGCGTGATCGAAGACCTCGTGCGCCGTCCGGTTATCGTCGCCGATATTCCCGGTATTCTCGAAGGTGCTTCGAAAGGTTATGGGCTGGGGCTTTCATTTCTGAAGCACATCGAACGCGTGCGCATTATTATTTTCGTGATCGATCTCGAAAATGCATACGTCGAAGACGAGTTACACATTCTCAAGTCAGAGCTCGAAAGTTATAGCCCTGAGCTTCTCAAAAAACCGGCGCTGCTGGCCTTAAACAAGATCGACCGCTTCGACGATAAGAAGTTTCTTAAAGACCTGATTGCGTCTTACAAGAAACAGGGGCTCGACCCTATTCCGGTGTCGGCGCAATCGGGTGAAGGTATGGCCCGGTTACGCAGCGAGCTCACACGCTTGCTGAAAGCCGCTATGAAACAAACGGTCGAAAAAACCGATGCGAAAGCAACTGGCGCGCTCGCATCGAAAAAGGCGGCGGCCAAAGCGAAGGTCGTCGCCACGAAATCTGTTTCGAAGCTATCTAAAAAGAAGGGTACAGCGAAGCCTGTGAAAAAAGCGGCACCGAAAAAGAAAACTGTCGCTGCGAAAAAGACAAGAACCAAGAAGAAAGCGTAACATCGTCGGCGTGAAGCGGCACACTGCCGGGGTGCGGCATTTCGTCTTGCACTAAGGAATACTGAACGCGGCGCCGAAGGCAGTTCTTTTAAAATAGACGCCGAAATTGGCTCGCGTGACTGTGATTGTGCCGGCGGTGAGGCTGTTCAGATTGAAGATGCGGCCGTTGAGAAAATTCTGCTCGCTACTGCGATAGTGTTCGTTTCTGAGCACGGCGATACGCAGCGCGCTGCGCGCAGGTATCTCGAGAGTCAGCGAAGCCAGCTCGGTATGCGCCAAAGCCTCGTGACTTGAAAAATCCACCTCGTCTTTGTTCAGTTTGTAAAGCGCGAGGTCGCGTGTCGTGAAGATCGGTGCGCCAGCAGGTTTCGGGTCAACTTGCAGCGTCACCCGCCGGCTTTCGTTGTGCGGATTCAGCACCATCAGATAGGTTTGGTAAGAGCAGCCAGAAACCATCAGGCTGATGATCAGCGTAGTCAGCAGGCGCATATGGGTCAGAAGTTTTTTTTCATTCGTTTATCTTCAGGCGCCATGCAACTGAGAATTCGAACAGCAGCCGGTCTGCGAATGTCACGCGCGCGTTATCGAAGCCCTGCGTTGAGTTCAGCACAAAACCCAGTCGCCCGCCGAACCTCAGGTCTTCAACCTTATAGGTATAACCGAAGGCAAAGGCTCCGGGGGGCTGCACAAAGTTGGGTAAGCCTTTGCCGAAACTTGCGTGGTTAAGCATTTCAAATGCGGGTGCGAAAATGTGCGAATCGGTTTCGAACTCGGCCTGCAGGCGCAGCCAGCCATAGAGCAGGTTCGCATCACCGTTCAGAAAAATCATGCTGAAACGAATTGGCGCACCGGCGAAGAGTGTCACGCCACCCGAAGGGTATGCCTGAGAAAGGCGGGTGTCGACCGCTGTCGACGTCGAAGTCGCACCTGCTTCATCGGCCGAGGTGCGGCGCGCAAAGGTCGCGAGTGCAGAAAAACCGACGTGCCAGCGCACGAAACCCGAATCGGTAAATGCCGATAAGTGCAAGAACGAAGAATAGTAGCCGTTAATCTTGTAAGTGTTGCCGAACCGGTTTTCTGAATGCGACGCGACCGAGAGGCCCTGGTACGCAACCACAAGGCCTGGCACGTAAAAACCCGTCAGCCGCGCCATGGCGCGCACCTGCTCACCCGACGAATCGACATAATCAGTTTCACCGACATAACCCGGGTCGGCGAAACTCTGTACGAACCGCGTCGCACCGTACGCAGCTGAAATTTCAGCGATTTTGTCCTGGGCGCTTATTGAGTGCGCAGGCAATAGCGCGGCAAAAAATAAAATGTAAACGCTGGCCTTGCGCAAATTGTTGCCTTGTATTCAAAACAAGAAGCTTTGCAGTCTGATTTTGTTCGTGTAGTTCAGCGTTTAGAACCTACCCGAGACCGAAACGGCAAAATAGATCGCATCGGTCACCGAAACGCGTTTAAGCTCGGTTTCGTAATAGTTGATGCTGATGCCGCCCCTGAGGCCCACCATGACCTTGCCGAATACCAGGTTTGGCTGCAAGAAGATTGTCGCGTTGGGGTAAAGGCCAACACCGAGATCGACCTTCAGCATCGATGCCACGGGAATTCGAAAGTA
>JAKQXK010000376.1 GCA_029561505.1 Spirochaetota bacterium
AATCCTAGGCCACCATTCGCATGCAACAATCAGGGTCACACCACCGCATTTCTGTCGCGGGTCTCATCGTCGCTCTCGGCATCATTTACGGTGATATCGGAACCTCGCCGCTTTATGTGTTTTCGGCGATTGCGGGCACCCGCGTGCTCAGCGAAGAACTTATTCTGGGTGGGTTATCCTGCATATTCTGGACTCTGACACTCGTCACTACCCTGAAATACGTAATGGTAACGCTGCGTGCTGACAACCACGGCGAAGGTGGTATTTTCTCACTCTTCACTCTCGTGCGTCGCCGCAGCCGCTGGCTTATTGTGCCCGCAGTCGTTGGTGGTTGTGCGCTACTCGCCGACGGCATGATCACTCCGCCCATTTCAGTATCGTCTGCGGTCGAAGGGCTCGAGGCGCTCGTACCTGGGATTCCCACGGTCAAGATCGTCGTCGTGATTCTGACAGCGCTTTTTGTTTTTCAGCAGTTCGGCACAAACATTGTCGGTCGCTGGTTCGGGCCGATTATGCTCGTTTGGTTTGGCATGATTGCCGTGCTGGGCATCGGGCAGCTCGTACACAATCCATGGGTGCTCAAGGCAGCGAACCCATGGTATGCGTATCATCTGCTGGCTGATTACCCACAGGGTTACTGGATTCTTGGCGCGGTGTTTCTGTGCACGACAGGGGCAGAGGCGCTGTACACAGATCTTGGTCACTGCGGTTTGAAGAACATCAGATCGAGCTGGGCGTTTGTGAAAGTTGCGTTGCTGCTGAACTATGCAGGGCAGGCGGCCTTTTTGCTTTCAATCGCCGGCCAGTCGCTCGATGGCAATGGTCGCACTCTCGGTGGATTAACGCCTTTTTATTCGTTGATGCCTGCCTGGTTCTTGCCTGTCGGTATTCTCGTGGCAACGATTGCTACCGTGATCGCTTCGCAGGCCATCATCAGCGGAGCGTTTACGCTGATCGCCGAGGCGATTCGCCTGAACCTCTGGCCTAAGGTGCGCATTAAGTATCCCTCGAACCTGAAAGGCCAGATTTATGTTCCGAGTGCGAACCGGCTGCTTTGGGTTGGCTGCATCGCCGTTACCATCTGGTTCGGCCGGGCAGCGAATATGGAAGCAGCGTACGGTATGGCGATCACCTTCGATATGATGATGACCACGATTCTGCTAACCGTATTTCTTGCGGTGCGGGCAAAAACGTTTCTCGTGCCCATGTCGGCATTTTTTGGTTTTATCAGCATTGAAGTTGCCTTTCTCATTGCGAACCTGGAAAAATTTTCACACGGCGGTTGGGTGTCGCTGGTGATCGGGGCAGCCATTTTTTTCATTATGTGGTCGTGGTACGCTGCCCGCAAGATACGCAACCGGCTGGTTGAGTTTGTACCGCTGTCTGACTATTTCGATATTCTGCATGAACTCAGTCATGACACTTCGGTACCCAAGTATGCCACCAATCTTGTGTATCTCACTTCGGCCAATAACCTGGGTGAAATTGAGTGGAAAGTCATCTATTCGCTGTTCTTCAAGCAGCCGAAGCGGGCAGACGTCTATTGGTTCGTGCACGTCGATGTGACCGACGAGCCTTATACGATGGCGTACAAGGTCGACGTGCTTGTGCCCAACGACGTCATTCGTATCGAGTTCAAACTGGGGTTTCGCGTTGAACCGCGCATTAACCAGTTTTTCAGAAAAGCCGTTTCAACGTTAGTTGAAGAGGGTGTCGTCGATATCACGAGCAGGTACGCCTCGCTGAACCAGAAGAATATTCTCGGAGATTTTCGTTTTATAATTTTTGACCGGGTGCTGAGCCATGATAATCAGCTTAACATCTATGAAAAGGTCGTGACGACCTTCTACAAGATGCTGAAGCTTTTGTGCCCGACTGAAGAGAAGGCGTTTGGTCTCGACACATCGATCGTAGAAATCGAACGGGTACCACTCATCGTGTCGAAACCGCGCGAATTTCAACTCGAGAGGCTTACGTGAAGCAGCAGACTGAGACGATGAAACTGCCGGCGTTTGAAAGTCGCATATCGGCAAACAGTGCGGATTTCAAAGTCAATGCAGAAGCCTATGAGGCTCACCTCAGATTGCACGCTGAGAAGCTAGCGCAAACCTCGCCACAAAAGAGGGCTGCTGCGCTCAAACGGCACACAGACCGCGGAAAACTTTTCGCCCGCGACCGCATACAGGGTTTAATCGACGAAGGCTCACCCTTTCTTGAACTGGGGGCATTCGCAGGCCTTGATCTGTATGAAGGCGAAGACATTCCGGGGGCCGGAGCGATTGCCGGCATTGGTTACGTGCATGGGCGCATGGTGGCGATTCTGGCCAACGACGCAACGGTCAAAGGTGGTACGTATTATCCGATTACGGTGAAAAAGCACCTGCGCCTGCAAGAGATTGCCGAACTCAACCGCCTGCCCTGCATTTACATGGTTGATAGCGGCGGCGCATTTCTGCCCAAACAAGACGAGGTGTTTCCCGATCGGGACCATTTTGGCCGAATCTTCTATAATCAGGCGCGTATGTCTGCGGCCGGTATCGCGCAGATCGCCATCGTGATGGGGTCTTGCACTGCAGGTGGCGCGTACGTGCCGGCGATGTGCGACGAGACGATTATTGTCGAAAAGCACGGAACAATATTTCTTGCCGGGCCCCCGCTGGTGAAGATGGCTACGGGTGAAGAAGTCACGGCCGAAGATCTCGGCGGGGCGAGATTGCACACCAGCCGCTCGGGCGTGGCTGACCACTATGCAATCGATGACTTCGACGCTCTGCAGAAGGCCCGCAGCATCATCAGCACATTATCACGACCAGAGGCAAATCAACTCGCGAGAACGCGCGCGACAAACTTCGCAGAGCCAGTTTATGCGCCGACCGAAATGCAGGGCATAATTCCCTCTGAGAGCCGCAAACCTTTCGATGTCCGGGAGATCATTGCGCGTCTTGTTGACAGCAGCGAATTTCTCGAGTTCAAAGCCGATTATGGTAAGACACTGGTTTGCGCGTTCGCTTCGATCGGCGGTTATCGTGTTGGTATACTGGCGAATAACGGCGTGCTTTTTTCTGAATCTGCGCTTAAGGGCACACATTTTATCGAACTCTGCTGCCAGCGCCAGGTTCCGCTTATTTTTCTGCAGAATATCACGGGATTCATGGTCGGTAAAAAATACGAAGAAGGCGGCATCGCGAAAGACGGTGCCAAGATGGTCAGCGCCGTTTCGAATGCCAACGTACCCAAGTTCACAGTGATTATCGGCGGCTCTTATGGCGCAGGCAATTATGGCATGTGCGGCCGCGCCTATTCGCCCGACATGCTCTTCATGTGGCCGAATGCGAGAATATCGGTCATGGGTGGCAATGAAGCGGCCGGGGTGCTCGCGATTGTGCGCGAGCAGGCTGCCCTTGCAGAGGCGAAGAAGAGCGGCAAAGAGCCTGACAAGGCCAAGCTCGACGCTGAGCTCGCCGAAATCAGAAGAAAAATTTCTGCACAATTTGAAGCGCAGTCGGGTGCCTATTATTCGTCAGCCCGCCTGTGGGATGACGGCGTCATCACCCCGGCAGAGACCCGTCAGGTTCTGCGCCTTGCGCTCGAAGCGGCCTCGATGCGACCGCTGAGAGGTTTTGCGCAGCCGGTCTATCGCATGTAAGAAAGATATCCTCATGATGATTGAAAGCAGATTAGAAGACCAGATCTGGAAAGT
>JAKQXK010000345.1 GCA_029561505.1 Spirochaetota bacterium
GCAAGGTGCGGGCGGGGCGCTCGTTCTTGGGGCGGTCTTTCAATCGACGATTGAACGCCTCAAATGGACAAAAGAGCTGTCTGATGTTTTTCCTGAAATCTGGCTGCACACCACGTTTCTCGAACTGCACCGAATCTTCGAGAGTTTCGAAGGGTCGATGCTGATCTCACTCGTGATCGGTCTCATCGATGAAAAATCAGGCCTCATGTACTACATCAATGCCGCACACCCGAGCATGGTACTTTATCGCAACGGTGAAACACGGTTTCTCGATACTGAAATTCTTCGCAAGCTCGGCACACCGGGAATCAAAGGTACACTTGAGATACACTGTTTTCAACTCGAACCAGGTGACATTCTCGTTATGGGCTCAGACGGTCGCGACGATGTCATATTGGGCCACAACGCTGACGGTTCAAATATTGTGAACGAGAACGAGAACCTGTTTCTTGAGCACGTGCGTGAATCAAAGGGAAACCTGAAAGAAATCTATGCGAGGGTCGAAAACATGGGCGAACTGATGGATGACCTGTCGCTGCTGCGCATCGCGTTTTCACCACACGCGCAGAAACAACTTATTATGCCCGAAGCGACAGAAATTGCCGCGCTGCGCAGCAAGGCCGAGGCGCTGATCGCGTCTGAAGAATTTGAGGCGGCCGTCACATTGCTGACACAGCTTTACGAATACGATCCGATGGATGTCGACGTGTGTTACCAGATCGCGCAGAACCTGCGCCGCGAGAAAAAGATCAAGGCTGCGCTGCAATGGGCTGAGCGCGCGGTTCTCAGAAACGGACACAACCTGCAATACCTGCTACTCGCCGCGGAGCTCAATATTATGGTGAGGCGGGCTCATAAAGCGCGGGGCTATCTGCGTCGGGTGCTCGAACTTGAACCCGAGCACCAGCGGGCGGTAAAACTGGAAACGATGATTTTACAATAATGCGCTGCGCCTGGGCGGCGCAGTGGGTTTTCAAATCTCGGGTACTGACCCAAGATCGTCACGGGATTCGTTTCGGCCGTCTATCCTCAGGAATTTTTGGCCGGCGACTTCAACTGCCTCGACTTTGTTCAGGGGCCTGAGCCGTGATTCGTGCAACTCAGCCGTATAATAGACCCACCCTTCTTCGAGATCGCGCAAAATCTCAAACCGGTATTGAAAGCAGGTTGAATCTCTGCCATTCGAAAGCTCAACCATGACCAGCTCGGGAAAACGATCAGAATACTGCTGCCCGACGATATAACAGGTGCCGGCACCAGATTTTTTCGGCATGTCGACGTGCAACAGAACAGAGAGCGCGGGTAACAGCATGGCTGCGCGTATGCAGCCGGGTATGGCCGTAAAGCGAATTTGGCACCAGCAGACACCCTGGCTCTGCGAGCCACGGTGTCTGCTGGTGCTGGCGCGCTTTCTTGTCGCCGGCATGTCTAAACCATCAATTTAGACGCATGTTCGATCACCGTATACACAACTTTAACGCAGGCCCGGCGGCGATACCGCTGCCCGTACTCAAGAAGGCGCAAGAAGAGTTCTTGAATTTCAAAGGCACTGGCATGTCTGTCATGGAAATGTCACACCGCTCGAAAGAGTTTGAGGCCGTGCTCGCGCGCGCACTCGATGGGGTGAAAAACGTCATGGGTGTGCCAGACGATTATTCGATTATACTCGTTCAGGGCGGCGCGAGTCTGCAATTTTCGATGGTGCCGATGAACCTCGCTCTGCCCGGTAAAAAAATCGACCTGATACAAACCGGCGCGTGGACACAGAAAGCCGAAAAAGAGGCGAAGAAGCACGCAGAGGTCAATATTGCCGCGACAACCGAATCTGAGAATTTCATGCGGTTGCCAAAGCCCGAAGAGATTAAACTGACTCCGGACGCATCTTACGTGCACATGTGCTCGAACAACACGATCTTCGGCACTGAATACCACTGGCTACCCGACACGAAAGGTGTGCCGCTCATCGCCGACATGTCGTCGAATATCTGCTCGCGCGAACTCGACGTGAGCAAATATGGCCTCATTTTCGCCGGTGCGCAAAAGAACCTCGGCCCCTCTGGTGTGACACTCGTGATCGTGCGCAAAGACCTCGCTGAGCGCGCCGACAAAAAGCTGCCGTCGATGCTGCAGTACCGCACGTACATCGCCGAGAACTCGCTCTTCAACACACCCCCGACTTTCGGCATCTATATGCTCGCGCTGACGATGGAGCATATTCAAGAGACTGGCGGCCTCAAGGGCACCGAAGCGCGCAACGTCGCTAAGGCGAACACGCTCTACGAAGCGATCGACGGCTCAAACGGCTTCTACCGCTGCCCGGTGAACAAAGCCGATCGCTCGCGCATGCATGTCAACTACCGCATTCACCGGGGGCAGGAGGCCCAAGGCTCGGCGACCGGCACGATGCCGTCTGGGTCGACGAGTGGCGATAACGCCGATGAGGAGCTCGAAAAGCAATTCGTCAAAGAAGCTGAGGCAGCCGGCCTCGCAGGTCTAAAAGGGCATCGTTCGGTCGGCGGCCTTCGCGCTTCGATCTACAACGCAGTCGGGCAAGATTCGATCAACGCGCTTGTCGCGTTCATGAATGACTTCGCGCGCAAAAACGGCTAAGACGCAGAACGGCGAAGCCGTTCTGCTGATCAACCTCGGCTCGCCCGATTCGCCGAAGGTAGGCGACGTGCGCCGCTATCTCGGCCAGTTTCTGATGGATCGCTACGTCATCGACGTTCCCTACCCGATTCGCTGGATGATCGTGAATCTGTTTATTTTGCCATTCAGGCCGAAGCGATCGGCAGAAGCTTATGCCAAGATCTGGCAAAAAGAAGGTTCGCCGCTGCTTTTGAACACCAAGTTGTTCGCAGAAAAAGTGCAGAAGTTCTCAAAGAAGAAAATCTACTGGGCTATGCGTTACGGTAACCCTTCTGTTCTGCATGTTTTGACAACGATGCGAAATGCAGGCTACACGCGCATACTCGTGGCGCCGCTTTATCCCCATCACGCGCTTTCTTCAACTGTCACGGCGATTGAAGAAGCAAAACTGCACGCTGCCGATCTGAATCTCGAGCTGAAGTTCTTGCCGGCTTTCTATGACCAGAATGCACACCAGAGCGCCCTCGCGAAGCTTGTCAAGGCCGCCGCGCCCAGGCATGACTATGTGCTTTTCAGCTACCATGGTTTGCCCGTGCGGCACATAACCAAAGCAGATGCTTCGGGCGCATATTGCCTCAAGGTCGAAAACTGCTGCGAACGCCGCAACGAAGAGCTGATGCCGGCTGCGGCCGCGGCGCACAAGACATGCTACCGCCACCAGATAATCGAAACAACAAATGCTGTAGCGCGGCTTGCGGGCATCAAGAACGATCGTTTTGGTTTTTCTTTTCAATCGCGCCTGGGTCGCGCCGAATGGCTGAAGCCCATGACTTCTGAGTTTATCGCTGAACTGCCCAAGAAGGGTATTCGCCGCCTCGCGGTCATTGCTCCGGCTTTTGTCGCCGATAATCTTGAAACACTCGAAGAAGTGAACATGCAGCTGCGGGAAATTTTTCTGCATGCAGGCGGCGAAAAGTTCACCTATCTGCCATGCCTCAACGACGACAGCGCCTGGGCCAAAGGGTTTGCTCAGATTCTGAGCGACCCGACGGCGCTACGCGATCGCGCCTGATTGCATGGCGGCAAAAACCCGCATCGTTTTCTGGGGTTCACCCGGTATTGCCGCAGAGTTTTTGCGCAATCTGGTACAGCAGCACAGCGATCGTTTCACCGTCACGGCTTGCGTGACACAGACCGAGAAGACGGTGCAGCGCCAGGGTAAAAGCGCTGTGCGTTCGGCAGTGCATGAAACCGCGATCGAACTGGGCTTGCCGGTTCTGACCCCAAAATCGGTCAAAAAAGAGGCAGATGAAATACTGAGCGCGCTGTCGGCTTATGGTTTTGACCTTTTCGTCGTGGTCGCGTATGGCAAAATTCTGCCGCAAGCGATCATCGACGCGCCGCCCCTCAAGTCGCTGAACTTTCACGGCAGCCTCTTGCCCCTGCTGCGCGGTGCTTCGCCGATTGAACATTCTTTGCTGCACGGCTTTCGTGAAACCGGCTGGACTCTGCAGCGTATTGTGCCCGCGCTCGACGCCGGCGACATTGTGGCGCAAACCCGGGTGGCAATTGACGAGAGCGAGACGACAGGCACACTCTATGCAAAACTGACAGCAGACCTGAATCTGCACGGCGCTCAGATGCTGGCCGACTACGTCGACGGCAAATACACTGTACGACCGCAAGATGAGGCTGCCGCCACTCACTGCAGCAAAATCTCTGCCGAAGATGGCAGATTGAATTTTGAAAAACCCGCGTCAGAAATTTTCAACCGCTATCGAGCCTTCACGCCACGCCCCGGAGTTTTTGCCATGTTCAGAGGCAAAAAGGTGAAGTTGGCGTTGGCGTTGTCCCCCATCCCCGCGCTGCCTGACGGCAGCCAGCCACCCACACGTGGCGAG
>JAKQXK010000350.1 GCA_029561505.1 Spirochaetota bacterium
TGCCACATAAATTGGAATAAAACCCCCGGCACCTACATAATATTCGCTGAAAACATTGTACGTTGACTGCGTTGCCGAGCCCGGCTCGGTAATGAAGTTGTTGGTCTGTTCCTGATTGCGATACAGTATGTACGGATTCAGCGCAAACACCTGCGAGAGGTGAAGAATACCGCCGACAGAAGCCTGATTCAATCCGATGCGCAAGTCAAAGCCAATCTTGTTAGGACTTAACTTACCATAATCCGGGGCGGGCTGCTGGCTGCTGACTCGACTGGTGCCCGGCAACAAGACCACGATCGTTAAGAACCAGACAAAATGCGGTAGAAGCGCGAATAACCAACGCGGCCTTTTGTTTCGTGAATCAGAGTGGAACGCGGCTTGACTAGATCGATTGGCCATAGGAGACGTTTTTTGCTGCGGACAAATAGCAAACCATTTCTGAAAATAGAACAACTGCCCGCGCGGTCGGGCAGGGGTAAAGGTTCAGCGCAACACAAACATGCCAAACACAGCGAGAAAAAGATAGAACGCTATTGTGGCCGCACCTGGATAATCTTTCGCAATTCGCTGCCCTGTGAAAAGCTGCAGCAGGGTAACCGCGCACAGCATCAGCCCCCAGAAGGCAGGCATGATCGAGATGCCGGCAAATATGCAGATGACACCCACTGCGCAAAGCGCAGCAGACAAGAGCTCGAATAGGGTGATGGCAATAAGCGCTGGCTTCACAACCCCTCGAAGAATCGTCTTACTGAAATGCCCGGTCAGCCACTCGAGGTTGCCGCGAAAATCGAAGACCTTATCGAGCCCCGATTGCGTGAAGAGAATTACCATCAAGAGCGGCACAAGCGAGCGCACGAGGCCAAGCTGCCAGAAGGGGTCGTTCAGAAATTCCATCGGGCAGCAGCTGCCCGCGGCAGCAGACCGTCAACCTATCTGCCGAGCGCAGACTCAATCGTCTGCAGCGTTAATTGGCGGTTTTCAAAGGGCAGCAGGTGCCCTGTGCCGGGCACGCGTAACAATGAGGATCTCTCATTGTTACGCACAATGCGCCGGGCGACGCGGGTCGGGCACACATTCGAATGCGGTGGCAACACGATGTGAGTCTCTGCACGAATGCGGCCCAGTTTAAAAAGATGGCCGTAGTTCGTCTGCGAGAATATCTGCGCCTCGACCTCTGGCAGGCAGCACAAGATAGCTCCCTCTGAATCTTCTTTTATACAATAGTCAACGTAAGCCTTGACGGCGTCTTTTTCCCAGCTGCGGTTTGCCGGGTGCCGCATGAAAATTTTCAGTGCCTGCTCTTTGCTCTGAAAATCTTCGCGGCGTGCGAGCGCCGTGCGCGCCATCGGGTTACCAAAGAGTTTCACGTAGGTAATCGCGAGAAACCCCAGCACCACCGGGTCGAACAGAACCAGCTTCTCAAAGCGATTTGGTTCTTTGATCGCCGCTCTTACAAGACTGCCGCCGCCGAGCGAATGGCCAATGGCTGCGGTTTTTTGCCAGCGCTTGTGATCGAGAAACGCAAGAATCTGGTCGCTGAAAAAGTTCCATGATTTGAAATCGAGCGTGCTTGCCGATTCGCCGTGACCTGCAAAATCAAGCGCGCAGACATGGTATCGGTCGCTGAAATGGCGCACGATAAATTCATAGCAGCCTGCGGCGTAGCCGTTGGCGTGCGCGATAAATAGTTTTGGCGCGCCGTCGAGCCCGGCTTCGAGGTACGAGAGCCTTAAACCCGAATAGTCAAAAAAAGAACGGCGCATGCGGCAGTCTTCTCGCGCCCGTCATGCCGCAAATCTTACTCGTATTTACTCGTTTACGCCGCGTGTTTTCTTGAAACTCGCGCGTATGGACGTCACGACCGCAGATTTTGAACAGAAGGTGATTAACGAATCGCATACCCGCCCTGTACTCGTCGACTTCTGGGCGCCGTGGTGCGGGCCCTGCAAAGTTTTGACGCCGACGCTCGAAGCGCTCGAAGCCGAATACGCGGGAAAATTCGTGCTCGCAAAAGTGAACACCGACGCCGAGCCCGCACTTGGCCAGACGTTTCAGATTCGCAGTATTCCCGATGTGAAACTATTTAAGGCAGGAAAAATTGTTGCGGGCTTCGTCGGCGCGCAGGGCGCACCGGCGATTCGTGCGATACTCGATGAACACCTGCCGTCGGCCGAATTTGAAGCGCTGCTGGCCTCGGCGGCAACAAAACCCGCTGATGCGCTGCTGGCTCTGCAGCAAAGCGGTCTGAAAGGCCAGCGGCATGACGATGCCGCGTGGGCAATTTTGCGTGGTGCTCTGCAGGCAGCGCCGGCTGATATCTCTCTTATTCGCTCCGTTGCGGCTAAGATACCTGAATTTGGCTCGCCCTATTCTGAAAGACGCGGCGCGTTGCTCACGTATCTCGAGGCCGGTATAACGCCAGAAACGTTGCGCGCGCTCGTCGAAAGCAATGCCGATAGCGCAACGCAATATCTCGAATCGCTGCTTGAAAAAATCGAAGCGACCAAGAATCATGCGACAGAAAAGAACCTCATGATTGCTGCCTTTCACCTTCTCGGCAATGAAAATCCGCTGACTCTCGATTTCAGGCGCCGATTATCGCGGGCGCTGTACTGATTTGCGATTCTGAGCGATCTGCCGCTCGCTCAGAATCGCAAATTCATTTGTACATGACGGGCGGTCTTGCCTGCCGGCAGAGGTAGCGATGCGCTGGTCTGTAGCAATCGGAGAATTCAAGGGAATCAAGGTCTACATACACTGGACCTTTCTGCTGTTGCTTTTTTACATCGGCTTTGCCAACTACCGCCAGACCGGCAGCACTGACCAGCTGCTGCTCTCGCTCGCATACATCGCGGCACTCTTCGGGTGCGTGGTGTTACACGAATTTGGCCACGCGCTGACGGCAAAACGCTTTGGCATCAAGACACGCGACATTACGCTTTTCCCGATCGGTGGCATGGCGCGCATGGAAAAAATGCCTGACTCACCAAAAGAAGAGCTGCTCGTCGCGGTTGCCGGGCCGATGGTCAATGTGGTGATCGCGGGTGCCCTCTTCGCCTACATGCACTTTTCGTCAACGGTGTATGCAATCGGCTTTCCCAAGGGGCCTATGACAGCAGAGATGTTTATCCCCACTCTTTTTTTGGTGAACGTCATCATGGCCGTCTTTAACCTGATACCGGCTTTCCCGATGGATGGCGGCCGGGTGTTTCGCGCGCTGCTCGCGATGAAACTCGAACGCACACGAGCCACACAGATCGCGGCAAATGTCGGGCAGGTGCTCGCCATCGGCTTCGTCATGCTCGGTCTCTTTTATAATATCTGGCTTGTGTTCATCGGCATTTTTATTTACCTCGGCGCTGGCGCTGAGGCGAGTCAAGAATACGTCAAACGTGACCTCTCGGCGCAACGCGTCGGTCACCTGTTGATGACGAAATTCACTCTGCTGCGTGCAGAAGACCAGCTTTCCATGGCGGTGCGTGCCCTGCTCGACAGCCAAGAAAGGGAGTTTCTGGTTACCGAAAACGGCGAGGTCGCGGGGGTACTGACACGCGATACGATGCTGGCGGCTCTCAGCCAGTTCGGGCAAAACGCTCACATCGGCAGCATCATGCGCCGCGATATTCAGTTTCTGCCGCCTCAGATGCCGTTGACAGAAGCGCTGCGAATTCTTTCTGAATCTAACCTTCCGTTATTGCCCGTAGGCTACCCCGGGCAGCTGTTGGGCGTGATCGATCTCGAAAACATCAGTGAATTTCTGTTGATACAGAAAGCCACGATGCCCGCGAGTTAATTACTCTTGACATAGGCTCACCGGGGTGCTATAAAAACTTATGCCCGCGATTGCAATCATCGGCCGACAAAACGTGGGCAAAAGTTCTCTCTTTAACGTTTTGCTCGGGCACCGCAAAAGCATTATCTACAACCAACCCGGCGTCACGCGCGACCTAATTACTGAAAAGGTACCGTGGGGCGAAGGCACGTGGACCCTCACCGATTTTCCCGGTTTTGAAAGCGAAAAGAAAATCAAAGACGATGCGCTGACCCTCGCCGCGATTCGCGCCGCCGAAAAGCAGCTTGAGAAATTTAACCTGCTCATCTTCGTGGTCAAACGCGGTGGGCTCACAACATACGAACAAGACCTCGCAAACCGCCTTCGTCGCTCGAAAAAGCCCGTGTGGCTCGTTGTGAATTTCATCGACGACCCTCAGCTCGAGGCTGAAGCGAGTGAATTTTATCAACTCGGTTTTCCCGAACTTTTCTTCGTCTCAGCGCTGAACCACCGCAACATCGGCGAACTGCGCGAACGCATTCAGGCACAGTTCAAAACTAACAAAAAGGCGGATATCTCACGAACTGAAGACGGCGACGCAGAAGAAATCGTGGTCGCCGACGGCATCACACCCGATTTAAAACTCGCGATACTCGGCAAACCGAACGCAGGCAAGAGCACACTTTTTAACACGCTCACGGGTAAAGACCGCGCGCTCATTTCGCCCGTGGCCGGCACGACACGCGACAGCATCAATGAATTTTTTCACTTCGAAGGCAAACTCATCGAAGTCGTTGATACAGCCGGTCTAAGGCGCCAGCGCAACGTCGTCGAAGATGTTGAATCGATCAGCGTCAAGCGCGCGCGCGAGGCGCTCGAAGCCTGCGAGGTGGTTTTTCTCGTCATGGACTACAACGAAAGCATGGACAAGCAAAACAAAACGCTGTTTGCATTGATTGCTGACGCGGGTAAGCCGCTCATCGCGCTTATCAACAAGTACGATATCTTTCGTGAAGACAACGACCTCAAGGCTGAAGTCGCGATGGAAATTGAGAAATCACAAAAGGCATTCTGGAAGTTTCCCTGGTATTTCATCAGCGCCGAAACCGGTGAGAATTGTATCAAAGCGCTCACGAAGGCATTCGAACTGCGCCGCCAGGTAATCGAAAAAATAGGCACTCCAAAGCTGAACACGATTCTCAAAGAGCTCGCCAAGAGCCATGTGCTCGCGAACCAAAATATTAAACTCAAATATATCACGCAGGGCAACCCGCTGAACAGATTCATACTTTTCACCAACAAGCCCGTGACGATGCCGGTTCGGCGCCACCTCAACAACGAGCTGCGAAAACGCCTTGATATGACCGAAGTGCCAATTCTACTGCAAGTACGTACCGAAGAAAGAAAGCCAAAGAAATAATTGCCCTTTCGGTTGACGTTGCGCGCGCTGCAGGTGCCGTGTGCCATGACGCAGCCCCCAACACCGTATCGGTGGGTTATCCTTATCTTGTTTATGTTACCTGCCGCGATGAGCCAAATGCTCTGGCTCAATTTTGCGCCGCTCTTAACCGAGGTTCAGAAAAAATATGCAGTAAATGAACTTGCGTCGAACTCTCTGGTTCTGGTTTTTCCGCTCGTCTATGTTCTGATTTCGATACCCGCCGGATTTCTCACCGACCGCAAAGGCTACCGCTATTCGATTCTGCTCGGCAGCATTATCATGACAGTTTTTGCCCTGCTGCGCATCTTCGACGGTCCATTCTGGTTCTTGCTCGCCTGCCAGACGGGTATTGCGGTCGGGCAGCCATTCATCATTAACGGAATTTCAAAACTCGTCGCAGACTGGTTTGCGCCCGAACAGAATGCACTCGCAACCGGTCTCGGTACTCTCGGCATGTTTATCGGTATGGCGCTGGGCATGGCGCTTGCTGTGCCGCTCTACGCTGGCCTGCAATATACAGGTTCAATGTTTGTGTTTGCGCTGATGACCCTGACAAGCACGTTGCTCTTCGCTATTTTTGCTTATGAAAACAGTCAAACACGGCACGACGCGACGGCCGCAATGGCCCGCGACCTGCGTCTGCTGCTAAAATCTGCCAATTTGGTTAAACTTTTCATCATTTCATTTCTGGCGCTCGGTTATTTCAACGGCTTTACCGGCTGGCTTGAGCAGATTCTGGCACCCAACGGTGTCGGCGCCGAAGCAGCGGGTAACGCAGGTGCGTGCCTTATCGGTGGCGGCATTCTCGGCGCGGCGATTATTCCCGCAATTTCTGACGCTCTGCGCCGCCGCAAACCTTTTCTGATTCTTTGCTGCCTGCTTGCAGGTGCATTCACCTGGCCCCTGAGCCGTGCGGGTGACGGCGTGCTGCTCTATGCTTACAGCGGCCTGCTGGGTTTTTTCTTTTTGCCTGGCTACGCGCTGCTGCTCTCAGCGACCGAAGAATTCGCCGGCGCTGATAGAGCAGGCTCTGCGACCGGCCTCTTGATGCTGTTTGGCAACGCGGGTGGTGTCGTCGTCGGCGTAGCGATGGATCTCATCAAATCGGGCCCGCGTGACTGGACAAATGCGATCTATCTGCTCTTGGGGACTATCGTGTTTTCGTTGCTTCTCGCGCTGACGACGCGCGAATCTTTTCACAGCAGTGCTGCAGCTTAGCGCGGGCTTGAAAATATTGAATCTTGATCTTGAGAACCGGCCAGGGGCTGTTCGGCCGGTAATTCGGTCGCCCGCGAGATATCAAATAACCGCGGTATCTCAGTCTTCACGATCAGGTTTTTCGTATGCGCGTCAGCTTCTTGAGCAAGTTGGCGGTCGAACAACCATTCGGTGACCGCCATGCGCGCAGCGAGGTCGCGAGATTCGGCAATCATTTGTTCGCGCGCATGCGCGAATTCGCCATAGGCCCTGTCTTGGGACAGCTGAAATGCGCTCTTGATATCGGCAAGGCCGAGCGAAACAGACGGGCGCCCGCCATATGTCGAATGCGCGAGGCCAGTGGCATTGCCGATGCGCACGCGCCAGGTCGCATGCGCGGTATGAAAGTCGCAGAGGTAGTTGCGCATGAACTCAAGAAACTCGACGGGCGATAGCATCGCGTTTGAAACATCTTTCGCCATTGTCACCATGTCACCAAAGAGACTGCCCTGATCGAAGTCTTTGATGATAATAACCGCGAGCTGGCGTTGCTGCCGGCGTTCGGCGCGCAGCAGCGAGAATATTTTCTCACGACTCTCGGCCACGCGACCTTTGAGGCCCGGCATGTCCTGGTCGAAGACGACGAGGCCCGCCCCGTGCTTCAGCTCTTTCATGAGGCCCTGCGACGAGTCGACCGACACAGCGTTAAAACCGAAGAGGGTAAAGATCCTCATTGCCTGGCGCTTCAGCACTTCGGGCAGAAAAGCCAGGACAACTTCACCAAATACCGCGGTGGATTGCAAATGCAGAAAAGACTCTGCCGCACGCTGAAACTCGGCGAGCCGCAGCGTCGCCACATGACCTATATCGTGCGCGGTTCGCGAGGCGACAGCGAGGCTCGAGCCGCAGCAGACCAGCAGGTCACGCGGCCGCAGGTCGGCGAGTTCGTGCAGGTGGTGATAGAAGGCAGTACGAGCAGGTTCGAGCCGGTCATTGAGATGAGTGAGTGCGCTGATGGTTTCGCGGTCAGCTGCCGAGGCCTGAAAGAATACAAAGCGCTCGAATGCATACGCCATTAGATGAGACATAATCCTGAAGAGTTTTTCAGGTCGTCAACTACTTGGCTTGCCCGGCGAAATTTCGCGCGGGCCCTGCAGAAACTTGCACGGCTGGGTTAACGGAACAGACTATGCCTGGCGCGATAGTTTAACATCAATTCGCTTTTTTCTTTACAATATGTGAGAATTTAATCATGCTAGGCAAATGATACAACATCTGAAAAAATGGATAATATTCGCAGTAAGCTGCACAGTCGTGAATGCAGCTACTGTCGTCACGGCCAAAGAACGTCTGAGCGGTGTGATTACCGCGCAGAATGACAAGACTGTCACGCTCAAGCGCGACACAGGCGAACAAAGAATTCCGCGCGACCAGATCGTGCAAATTTTCGATGATAATGGCGAACTCATCTGGACGTCACCGGCATTAACGTCGGGGGCACCCGTCACAACAAGTAGCGCAAACGCGAGTGAAGGCGAATCGGGCTACCATAAACATGACGGCTTTTTTCTAAGGTTACTTGGCGGCTATGGCTCGCTGGCATTTAGCGAATCGCCTGTGTACGCGAATGGTACTGGCACTTTCAAGGCCTCAGGACCCGCAGGTTTTTTCGGTTTTCACATCGGATTGGCTCTTTTTGAAAATGTGATACTTTACGGCGCGCTTAGCGGCTACGCAGCTTCGAACCCTCAGTATGAACTCAACGGAGTGAAGGCAACTGCTACCACTTCAAATTCGTTGGGGATAAATTCTTATGGCGCAGGCTTATCACTCTACTTAGATTCAATCAATGCACATATCAGCGCCGATGTTGGAACGGCAAAAACACAGCTAACCGTGACGAATACTCAGGCATATTCCGAATCGGGCCTTGGCATCAACGTTCTAATTGGCAAAGAATGGTGGGTATCGAAGAATTGGGGCCTGGGCGCGGCTCTCTTCTACCATTACAGCAGCATGAATGATGTTGCTACTGGCTCAGTAGTTCCAAAAATTACGAACAGCGTCTTTGGTTTAGCCTTCAGCGCAACTTACAATTGATTTCAGTTATTCCCAAACGGCCTTCGGCCGTTTGGGATAATTATCAACGGGCTCATAATGCGCAAGTTCAACGCCCAGAGATTCCGATAAAGCACCTGGTGTTTCTTCTGCGTTTAATACTACCGATCAACCTCAGCGGTTTTCCGTTGGTTACAGTTTTTTAGCAAATATTGACAAGGGATTTAGTTCTTCGAACTATTCTGCGACGTTTGTGGCTTCGAGGCGGCGCGTAGCGGAATCTCAACCCGCGCGACCGTCTCGTTTTCGTAATTGGTCGAGATGGTGAGCGCGCGGGGGTCAATCGCG
>JAKQXK010000360.1 GCA_029561505.1 Spirochaetota bacterium
ATGATGATCAGCGGCGTTGCATGATTCTGTAAAACGTCACGCGTATGCGACGCCTTGAGTTCGGCGAAAATACGGACGGGTTCACCCACCACAAGCTTCTGCGCATCGCTGGCAATGAGACTCAGGTAATAGCGCTGGCCGGCCTGTTCAATCAGCACGCGCCAGAGCACAGATTCCGCTGCCGGCCCGTGGTGCGCGGCGCGCAGCGGCTGCAAAACGGGATCAACGAATATGTCAGGTGGTGAAGAAGACGCAACCTTGTTGCCTGAGAGCAGCGTGTAGAGCTTCACGAGATCGGCGGGGGCCGACATGTCTGCATATTTTTCAGGTATTGCGATGCCACCTTCAAGTCTCTCGGGAGTGGCAGTGCGTAGTTCATAGATTCTGCCGTTGGTGCGAAAGATATGCCATTCTTGCCCCGAAGAGAGGCCTACGCGCACATGCTGCGCAATGGGCCTCATTGTTGTTGCTTCACCGAGTTCACGTGCGATCTGACCCCAAAACTTATACGTGAGCACGCCGCTGGTGCTGGTCGGGGCAAATACGACGCGGGTGTTTTTTGCCAGCCTGCGTATGGCGGCACGGGCGCTGATCTGCGCGCGCTCAGATGCGGGGTGCGCCGATACGACGAAAAGCAGAGTCGCACGCCTGCCGCCTGACCGGGCTTCTGCTATGCCTTTCTGAATACAATCAGCCATCTGAGTATTGATAGCGAAGTCTGCGAAACCTTCGTGCCTGATTTTTTTGAGGTAATCACGCTGCCTGTCCGTTTCACCAGAGAAGAAACCCTGCTGCACTTCGCCGCGGGTGTCGCTCAGGCAATAGCTGGTGCGCACCGCGTCGAGCTGGGGCAGGTCGACCTGCAGGCGTTGCCAGTCGAAATAGCCTGCGCCGTAAAGGTCGCCGGCAACAATGAGGTCGGCGCCGCCACCTTTCGCGATGTGCGGCGATTTGCCGAAGCGCTCGCTCAGGTTTTTACCGATTGTTGCCAAAAGCCCCGTACCTTCATGCGTCATCGTGTCGGTGGCAATATTCGATTCGCTGTAATAAACCTTTGATGTGATTTCGGTTTTTCCCGAGCGGTTGCGCACGCGGGTCAACAGCACGCGTTCGGCATTGCAGCGGCTTGCGACCTGCTTAAGCGACTCGGGCTGAACGCGCTGCGCCGTATTGACCCCGGCTTCTTTGAGGCAGGCTTCGGCCTCGGTCACCGACGCAACCTCGCTGACCCGGCTGGCGCGCAGGTAGAGCGCCATACCGCGCGCCAGGTCTGCCGCTGACATCGGCGACGCCGTACCTTCAATACGCGGCGGCAAGACCAGCCAGCGTTCTGCGCTGGCGCTGCCGGTTGCGAGCAGCAGCACCATCAGCAAAAAGCGGATTGTGCTTTTACTTGATTTTGTTACAGCGGGGTGTGGTTGCATGCCGGTTTACGTTTGAAGATCCTGTTGAATATATCGGGTAATCTTTTGCTGAGCAGCAGTATCTTGTTTGAGTGCTATATCCGCCGGGGGGTTGGCGAGAAAACTGAGCAATGCCGCTTTGGCGCGAATGACATCGAAAGGGCGAATATCGCAGATCACCGCGGGTAGCCGTGAGCGAATTGCCTCGGCGTTGGCCTTTTGGTGATCGTCGGCCGCGTGCGGGTAGGGTATCAGAAACGCTGGCTTAGCCGCCCAGACGAGTTCAAAAAGCGTACCGCTGCCGCAACGCGCGACCACGGCATCGGCGGCGCTCAGCGCTGCCGGCATGTCTTGCACAAAGGGCAGAATCGTATCTGTCTTGCGCGCGTTCGCTTTTAGTGCAGGCGCTGCCTTCGCGCCGGCAGCAACCGTGCACGCGTAGTTTTGAGCGCCTGGGTCGGCGATAAACGCCGTATAGAGCGCGTTGACGTCGGTTGCCCCCTGACTGCCACCAATAAAGAAGATATTCTGCTTTGTCTTCTTGCCCGCTTTTGGCTTTTTCGGTTGCCCGGCAAACATCGCGCGCAGCGGATTTCCGGTCACCACATATTTGCCAGGCAGTTTGCGGTCTGGGTCGAATGCGAGAAAAACCGCTTGTGCAAAGTATTTCATGTAACGCGTGACGAGACCCCACGCGGCATTCTGCTCGCAGAGATAGAGGCGCTTGCGATTCAGCGCAGCATAAAGCACGGGGGGAAACGAACTGTACCCCCCCATACCCACGACTGCCACGGCGCCGAGTTCATTGCCGACGCGGCGAATGAGGCTATACGCCGAGCGAAACTGTTTCAGAAACGCGATGAGCCTCAGCGGATTCTTTGGCAGCCTTGGTGCGTCGTACGCGACGATTGAAACCGATTCGTTGCGCGCCAGCGTGATGATATCGGGGTAATCAAGATTTTTCGCCAGCGTTGCGAGAATGACGCTGCCGCCCTGTTGCAGCCAGTCTTCAGCAATGCTGATACCGGGTGTAATATGGCCGCCGGTGCCGCCCGC
>JAKQXK010000395.1 GCA_029561505.1 Spirochaetota bacterium
CCGGGCGCGGAAAAGAGCAGCACCGCGGAGGCGCCAAATGACCCAATCAGCAGGGGTTCGCCATACCAATGCGTCACGAACAGAATTGACCAAATCGATACGGCGCTGCTGAGGACACTCCAGATCGCAAATTTAAACGACAGTGGCTTGCGGGCGACGAGCAGCGGCGCCCTGATCTTGGCCGGCAGCATCACCAGTCGTTGCTGCACATTCTTTCGCGCTGTGGTCGTTTTCTGTTTCACTTACGTTACGTCTGTTGGTCTGCAAACTCGCGAATAAGATACAAAAACTGCTCACCATAGCGCAGCCACTTGACCTCACCGACTCCGTGCACTTCTAAGAATGCCTCACGGTTCTGTGGCAGCTGCGCGCACATGTCTACCAAGCTCTTGTCAGAAAAAATCATGTAGGGCGCGAGGTTGTGCTCGTCAGCAATCTCTTTGCGTTTCTTGCGAAGTATTTCAAAGAGTTCCGAATCTATTTCAGACCCCAACCCGCCGACACCACCTCTCCCCTTCAGGGCCGGGGGTGGGGCGGTCTCAAGCAAATTACCCCAAAACTGCAGCTCACCTTTGAGCACGGGAATTGCCTGCGCCGTCAGCGTGAGGCTGCCAAATTCAGCGTCTTGTTTCAGCAGCCCCTGCTGCACGAGCTGCCGGCCCAGACTTTGCCATGCCGGCTTCGAAAGTTCGCGGCCGATGCCGAAAGTTGAAAGCGATTCATGGCCGTTAGAGATGACTTTCTGGTTCTTCGCTCCGCGTAGAATGTCGACGATATAACCCGAGCCGAAGCGCTCGCCCGAGCGTTTGACGCATGACATAAACTTCTGCGCCGGCACGGTAAGGTCGATTTTGTCTTTGGGCGGATTTAGGCAAATATCGCAGGCACCGCACCGGTCTTGTGCCTGCTCGCCAAAATATTCAAGCAGCGTATAGCGCCTGCAAAGATCTGACTCCGCATAGGCAACAAGGTTCGCCAGCTGCGCCAAAGCTGTACGCTTCTCTGCCTCTTCTTTTTGTGAAATAAAAAATTTGATCTTCTGGCTGTCGCCATGGGAGTAGAGAAGAAAGGTGTCGGCCTTAAGACCATCTCGGCCAGCACGCCCTATCTCCTGATAATAGCTTTCGATATTCTTCGGTAAATCGTAGTGAATCACAAAACGCACGTTGGGCTTGTTGATGCCCATGCCGAACGCAATCGTCGCGACGATGATCTGCACGTCGTCACGAATGAACATCTGCTGGTTCTTTGCGCGCATTGTATCGGCAAGGCCCGCGTGGTAGGGCTTTACCGAAAAACCGCGTGAGGCGAGCATGGTGGCGAGCTCGTCGACCTGCGCTTTTGAAAAGCAGTAAATGATGCCCGATTCGTTCGGGTGGTCGCGCAGAATCTGCAGCACCTGCGAGTCAGGTGAACTCTTGGGTACAACATTCAGAATCAGATTTTCACGGTTGAAGCTCGAAACAAATTCATGCGAGTCAGGTATGAGTAGCTGGCGTTTGATGTCGGCGCGCACCTGGTGCGTCGCCGTGGCCGTGAGTGCAATCGTCACCGCATCGGCGAACTTTTCGCGCACCTCGACGAGCTTGCGGTATTCGGGTCTGAAGTCATGACCCCAGTCAGAGATGCAGTGCG
>JAKQXK010000396.1 GCA_029561505.1 Spirochaetota bacterium
TGTCGGCAGCGAAAACTGGTAATAATCAGGTAGCATGCGCTACAATGGGGCTACGAGAGACAGCGACAACTAATTCATGGGTTTAGGCACATCCGTGCACTAACACCTATCGGTGTTAGTGCACGGATGTGCGGTTGGCCCTCAGGTATTGGCGAGCCGAAACAACGGACAAAAGTAGAATCGCTGTCATGCCAGAATAGATGTAGCTGTAACTTTCGGCAGGCGCTAAGTCGCGCTGCCAGATCAAGGCCGTCGCCGAAAGCGCGACACCGAATGCACCGCTGAAAAACTGCATCAGTTGAAATAGCCCGAGCCCCGAGCCAATCTGGGCAGGTATGAGTAACCGCGACATTTCATTCGAGACTGAGCTGGTGATGTACGTGAAGGCAACGCTCACGAGCATATAGGCCAGCGAGAGATAGTGGTAACTTTCTTTGGCGAACAGGGCCAAAAGCAACGTACCCGCCGCCATCAGCCACGGCAGAAACTGTAAGATGCCGTGGTTGCCGCTGCGGTCGATGGTGCGTCCCGTCATCGGCGAAACAAGCATCGCCATAATCGAACCGGGGAAAATCGCGAGCCCCGCGTTGATCGCGCTGAGGCCGTGCAGCTTCACGAGCATCTGCGGCATAATAAAGAGCAGCGCAAAACTCACGATATATGCAGAGACACCCACCGCAGCGAGTTTCAGATAGTTGCGGTTGGTAAAGAGCGCTGGCAGCACGAAGGGTTCACGCGCCGAACTGATACGCCAGACAAAAAGCAGCACAAATAGAGATCCCCCTAAAAGCGCGAGTATAGATTTTTGCGTGAGTGCCATAAGCAGCGCGGTGATGCCGGTGGCTGCGAACAGCGCACCTGCTACATCAAACGTGCCGTGCCTCACCTCTTCTTTTGGCACCAGCGCCGCGAAAACCGGCACGAGCAGAACGCCAGCGCGGTCAGCAAAAAGAGGTAGTGCCAGCCCGCGTATTCGACGATAGCGCCGCCAACAACGGGGCCAAGCCCTAAACCTAAACCGACCGCCGCCATCACGCGCGCCATCGCCCGCCCGCGCCGTACGAGAGGAATATGCCGCGAGATGAAAACAAGTGCAAGGCCCGGTATCGCCCCGGCACCCGAAGCCTGCAGCACGCGCACAGCAATGAGCACATAAAAATCACGTATGAAAAACCCGGCGATCGCGGCGGTGCCAAGCGAAGTCAGCCCAATCAGAAAAAGCCTGCGAATCGGCAAAAAGTCGGCGAGCCGGCTGTAGGTAATCGAGGCAATCGCGAACATGATCGAATACGCGGTGACGATCCACGAGGTTTCCGCGGCGTTCAGCTGAAACTCGAGCGCGACCTTAGGTAGCGCGAGATTGAACATCATCGTGTTCATGATCACAAGCACGACCGCCACGCCCATGAAGAGCACCATGAGTTTTTCGCGCCGTGACGCAGGTTTTTCTGTGTCGGTGGCGCTTTGCATTGACTTAAGATCGCATGAAACTGGCGCAGCGGCCAGATTTCTGACAAGTGGCTGCCGAATAGCTCTTTACGCGCCCGCACCACTCTCTGCTTTTCCGATGTCGCTCATGGGAACTTCACCCGGGGCCACTTAGCAGCAAAATGAATCTCATCGCCACATCAATTGTTCGCCCCGTGTTCGCGTGGATTCTCATGTCGGCGCTGATTATTTTTGGCGCGGTCGCCGCGACGCAGCTGGGGGTGAGCCAACTACCCGACATTGATTTTCCGATTCTAACGGTGAATGTTGCCTATGAAGGCGCGACCCCTGAGGTCGTCGAATCGACGCTGCTGATACCAATCGAAGAGCGCCTGCTCGGCATCGAAGGCCTCAAGCAGATGCGCTCAAATGCGCGCCAGGGTTCGGGTCAGGTGGTGCTCGAGCTAGATCTCAGGCGCAATGTCGACGTGGCCCTGCAAGAGGTGCAGGCTGCGCTCAGCCAGCTGCGGCTTCCGTTGGGTATCGACCCCCCGGTTATTTCTAAAACGAACCCCGAAGATCAGCCGTTCATGTTCATTGGTGTTTTTGCAGATAAACCGCTGCATGAACTTTTGGTCTGGGCCGATGTCTTTTTGCTCGACCAGTTTCGTTTTATCCCGGGCATTGGCGAAGCTTCAATTGCGGGTTACCCCGAACGCAACCTGCGCGTCTGGCCCGACATGGCTAAGATGCGCAGGTATGACATCACAGTGTCTGACCTCGTGACCGCGATCGAGACGCAGCACATCGAAAGCACCGCCGGGCAATTTATCAAGGGCAAAGAAGAGTTGCGCATCCGCTGGCTGGGTGAAGCTGCTTCGCCGAAAGACCTCGCGCGCGTGCGTATTTTGCGGCGTGGCGGCGAAAACATCTATGCGTCGGGCGCATCGCTGACTATCGGCGACGTTGCCCGCGTCGAAGATGCGCTCAGCGACCAGCGCCGCATTGCACGCCTCAATGGTTCTGACCAGCAGGGCATCGGCATCGGTATTCGCAAGCAGCGCGGGCAGAATGAGGTTGAGCTCGCAGACGCAGTACATAAAAAAGTCGACGAGCTGCAGAGCCAGTTGCCCGAAGGTTATACGCTGCAGGTCAACATTGACTTCTCGCGTTCGACGAAAGCTACGGTTTTTACGACATATGAAAAGCTGATCATCGCGGCGCTCGTCACAATTCTTGTCTGCTTTGCGTTTCTCGGCAGCTGGCAGGGCGCGCTCAACATCATCTTTTCGATACCCACCTCTATCGTCGGTACGTTTCTGATCATCTATTTTGCGGGCTTCACGCTGAACCTGTTCACGCTGCTCGCGCTGACGCTCGCCATCTCAATCGTCGTCGACGACGCGATTATGCTGCTCGAGAATATTGTGCGCCATTACCGTATGGGCAAAAGCGCCGCGCAGGCGGCTTACGACGGCTCGATGGAGATTCTGCCCGCCGCGACCGCCGCGACGCTCGCAGTCATTGCCGTCTTCTTGCCCGTCGTCGTCATGGACGGCGTCATCGGCCGCTTTTTCTTTCAGTTCGGCATCGTCATGTCGGCGGCTGTGCTACTCTCTCTCGTCGAAGCCGTCACGATCACGCCGATGCGCTCGGCGGCATTTTTGAGCACTTCGCCGAAACCGGCAAGACTTGAAGTTTATCTCGAACACCATTTCGAAAGACTGAATGCCTGGTATGGCCGCCTGCTTGCACGTACGCTGAGACATCCTAAACTTATCAGCGTTTCTTCGCTGCTGCTCTTTCTCGTTTCGCTGCTGCTCATTTTTCAGGTGCGACAAGAATTTGTGCCGTTGCAAGATCAGGATTTCGTCATCATCAACGGCCAGGCGCCGCCGGGTTCATCGCTCGCATATACCATCAGCCGCGCCAAAGAGATTGAAGCGATTCTGGGTCAGCACCGTGACATCGATCGCTTTTTCACGAGTGCCGGTGCCGGTGGCCCTTCGGCTGAAATTAACCAGTTCTTTATGCTGGTAAAGCTAAAACCCCGGGCGTCACGAAAAAAGGGCCATGTCGTGATCATGAATGAACTCAGGGGGGATTTCAAAAAGGTTACGGGCGTTCGCGCTTCGCTCAGAGATTTTTCTGCACGCGGGCTCACCTCGGGTCGCCAGTTTCAGGTTTCGTTCAATATTTTTGGCAGCGACCTCGAGGTGCTCGACAACAAGGCCAAAGAAATTATGGATCGCCTGACCGCCGAAGGCCTCACGCAAGACCTCGATACCGATTTTAAACGTAACTTTCCCGAACTTCTGATTGCCCCAAACCGCGAAGCGATGGCCGCGCGCTCGGTTTCGATTCAGACTGTCGCCACAACGCTCGGCGCAACCGTTGCGGGCCAAAGGCAGGGGCGCTTTACCGCCGACGGCAGACGCTATGACATTCGCATCAAACTGCCCGACGACAAAATCTCATCGCCGAAAGATATTGGCAATATCTTGGTGCGCAACGCCGCCGCGAACACCGTGCCGCTCAGCGAACTCGTAACCTTCACCGAAAAGAAAACGTTTCAATCGATCACGCGCGTGAACCGCCAGCGCGCAATCGGTATCTATGGCAGCGTGGCTCCCGGCAAGTCGCAGGC
>JAKQXK010000384.1 GCA_029561505.1 Spirochaetota bacterium
GGTGCATGGGGGCTGCCGCGTATGGGCATGAAAGGGGCAGCCTGGGCAACAGTCATCGCCGGCTTCTTGCCGATAGGCATATTTGCGGTGCGCTTTTTTTCAACCGACCTGCGCCAGCTCTACAACACTTCGATGCGTCCACAATTTGACGCAGGCATTTTTCGCCAGCTGGTGCGCTTCGGTTTACCAGCAGGGCTTGAAACCTTTGTTAATGTCGGCGGATTTACCTTCTTTACGATGGTGATGTACAGCTACAGCCCTGACGTCGCGGCCGCCACGACCATCGTGCTGAACTGGGATATGGTATCGTTTTTACCGCTGCTCGGCATCAGCCAGGGGGCCTCGAGCCTGGTCGGGCGCTATCTGGGCGCAGGCAAAAAGAAACTCGCCCTGCGTTCAGCGTGGTCAGGCCTCAAAGCCGGTTGGCTGTATTCAATCATGATTACGTCACTTTACCTATCTGCGACCGTCACTCTGATCGTCATCTTCGCGCCCAGGGAAAACGTGGTGTCGTTTGACGGTGTCGTTGCAATCGGCAAAACCATGCTGCGCATTTCTTGCATCTATTTCTTTTTTGACGCAACCTACAGCGTGCTCGGCGGAATTCTCAAAGGTGCCGGCGACACACTCTGGACAATGCTGGTTTCAAACACAGCTATGTGGAGCGCCGCTGTTCTGGTCTATCAGTTTAAAGAACGGGTCGCACTTTCACCTATCGGCGCCTGGTGGGTCTTGACGGCCATGGTCTCGAGTCTCGGCGTATTATTCTTCTTACGCTTCATTCAGGGCAAATGGCTGAATCGACTAATGATAAGCGCTTAACTTGATTTGTGTTCGCAATTTGCTCAGACGAAAATTCTGGCCAGTCACTTCGCGCCCGTTGAAACGCAGAATGTCACCGTCGATCTGCACTGCCGCGGCTTTCGCAAAGTGTAAATGCACTTCTCGTGCCTGCGACACTTCGACTTCGCGAAAGTTCAGATGTTGACCGGTCTTCGCCGCAAGAATAATGCGAATGAGCTTCAATAGACCCGTGCGTCTAACCGTCACTACCTGAAACTCGGGTGCGTAAAAATTGGCATCGGGGGCGAACCTGAGACCCGAAGCCCAGTGTTGCAGCTGCGTGACGAGTACGATAGAAAAATGGCCGCTGAGCAGCCGGTTGCCGATTTGCAGAGTGGACATCACTTTTTCACGGCGCAGAAGGTGCGCCAGAATAATACAGAGCGTGCCGATGGTTTGCTGGTACCGCCGCAAAGCCGGCAGAGTCGTCAGAACCTTGCCGACCCAGCGATTGACGACGACCCCCAAACCCCAGTTCGCCTGCCCGATGAATTGTTTGCCATGCTGTGCTGTACTGAGTTCGCCCAGATAAAGCCGCTTCGCCCGCTCTTTCTGCGAGGCATCGATATCGAGCACGATGTCATTGACTGAACCTGCAGGCAAAAACACCAGGTCTCCCTTGAATTTCGCGGCGGCGAGCTCTTCTGCCGCAATGGTGAGCGACGAATCGCCGCCGCAGATACCGAGCGCAGAGAATCGGCGAGCGAACGCTCGCGTTTTCGCCCTGAAATCCGCCTCGCTTGATGAGATATGCCCGGTGACCGCGTGGCCCGTGGCGATAAGTTCTGCCTCGATACGGGGCCATTCTTTGAGCGTGCGCCCGCCGCCAGAAGTGGGATTTATAACAACCGCAATTTTCTTCATGTGTTTTTTCCGGTGTTGCAACCCCACACCGGAAAAAATTATTTTAGCAAAGATTCAAGAGCTTTGATCTCGCGCACAAACTGCCACGCCTGTAGATCACCCTTGATTTCGTCGCGAATTTTGCGTGAGAGATAATAGAGCGACCGGGTATAACCCATCTTCGC
>JAKQXK010000459.1 GCA_029561505.1 Spirochaetota bacterium
GATATTTGTCACGTTGGCAAAGGTGCCCTTCAGGATTTCAGGATCGAGGTGTATCTCGATCTTGTTTTCACCGGCTATATTCTGCGGGGGATTCATGCCGCTCAAAAAAGACAGGCTTACTGCTTGACAACGACAAAAAAAAAGCATCATAGAGCCATGTTGCTGCACAAAAAACACCTTGCTTTTGGCCTTTTCGCAGTTGCGCTGGCGGCGGGCTGCGTCGAGCGCCCTGAATTCGACCGTGAATACGGGCCAGAGCGCACCCTGGTGCGCGACCAGTTCGTCGGCAGCATCTATTTCAATACGACATCCTCATCTCTTTCGAAAGCTGCAAATGCTGACCTTGCCCGCATGGCGGCCCGCATTCTTGAGCGTCGCAACCTCGGTACGCGTGTGGTGCTGATCGGCTATGCCGACCGCCGGCGCGGCGTTGAAGAAAACAGCGAACTGGCTGCTGAGCGCGCGCAACGAGTCGCGATGGCGCTCGAAAGGCGCGGCGTTGAACTCGAGCGCATCATTATTGATGCGCGGCCGGTGCGTGTTACGCGGGCGAAAGAGGCCGAGCGCCGCGTTGACCTGTATCTCGATGGTACTGCGGCGGGCAGACCAACGTCGATCTACCCCCTTCTGGTGGCATTCTTTCTGCTGACCGCGTTTGTGCTGGCGGCTGTGATTTTTCGCCGACGGCGTTGAGGCCCATCTGAAGGCCGCGGCTCAGCTGCCCTTAATCGAGTCCCAGATTTCTTTGGCGCGCGCGAGAAATGCGCTTTCTTCTTCGCGGCTAAACGGCCCCCAAACACCTTTCTGCATGCGGCCCGCAAGCTCGACATATTCGAGCGAACCGGCGATCGTGTACGTGGTGCGGGCCTTATTCTCAAAAATGCGGATAGATGAACCATCGGGCGTGACGAGCGCCTGAGGTGGTATTTTTGTACCCCCACGGATCATACAACCTGCGGTGATCATTGCACCATCGCCGATCTGCGCATCATCGAGAATCACGCTTCCAATTCCGATTAACACACCGCGGCCAATTGTGCAGCCGTGAATCATCGCGTGGTGCCCAACCAGTGTATAGTCACCGATCGTGATACCGCGCTTTGAGTCGCTGTGCAGGGTTGAATTATCCTGAATATTGACGTATTTGCCGAGCACGAAAGCATTCATGTCGGCGCGCACCACGACCCCGGGCCAGAGCGAACTGTATTCGCCCATCGCGATGTCTCCGTAGACGGTTGCGCGTTCATGAATGAACGCCGTCGGGTGTATCTTTTCTGCAGTGTAATGGAGTGCCTTTGCAGCAGGCTTAATTTTTTTTGCTGTTGCCATGATCCGCTTGCCCACGATCTAAATCGTGGGCAAGCGGATCATGGCGCCGCCGAGAATTTTCTCTCATAAATTGCATAATCCCCCTCGCGCTGGCTGATATAATAGAGTCGTTTGCCCCGGGCATCGACAACCGGAAACAGATCATTGCCGGGTGAATGCGTAATCTGGTCGACGCGGTTTTTACCGAGCGATACGGCGTAGATATCGTTGTTGCCTGAAACATTCGAAACGGCAAAGAGCAATAACCCCTGAAAATCTGCTGTCGGCTGAAACGTAAACCCCCCAGGCCCGAAAATCGGTGAGATCTTCTGCGAAGACCTGTCAAACTGAAAGAGTGAAAAAGAGCTACCTGCGCGATTCGAATAGAAGAAGACGCTCTGGCCGTTAGACGAATAAACAGGCCCAAAATCGAAATTCTGCTCTGCCGTCAGGCGGGCCTCTTTACCCGTGCTGAGCGACATTTCGTAGAGGTTATATTTGTTCTCGCGTTTCGAATAATAGATCAGCGTTTTCCCGTCGGGCGATAGCGACGGAAACTCGCACCATACACGACGGTCAGTTATTTGTGTGACGGCACCGTCTGCAAGCGAGACCTTCTTGATCGAACCAGAGCCAACTTCGTTGATGAAGTAGAAAATTTCTTTGCCATCGCGCGAAAACACCGGTTGCGTTTCAAGGTATTGCGTTTTGGTCACCGTGTTCTTGTCTTTTGTCTCAAGATTGTAGACCACGATGTCGCCTTTCTGGTCGCGGTAATCAGAACTGAACGCCAGCTGCTTGCCATCGGGCGATACAGCGAGCGTCTGTAATTTGCCGTAATCGCCAAACACCCTAACGGGCTCAGCGATGGTCAGTGAAGCTGCGTTGATAAACCAAGAACCGCAGAGCAGCGCAGCGACAAGGCTCGCCAGCAGCAGCGCAAAACGGTTTGGCTTAAAACGGCGGCATGCCTGTGGCATGCGCCAAGCTACAGAAGTGGTTTAATTCAGCAAGCCTCTACTGAAGAGCCCCATAAGGCCTGGGGTCAGCCGCCGCGCCAGATCGAGCACCTTTGAGGTCGGCCCGGGCAGAATAAAGTCTGTTTTATTCGCGATTGCCTTTATGGTCTCTTTAATGACATTTTCGGGGGATTCAATAAGAAACTGCGGGTAATCGCTCACGTCGACGTTCACGCCGAAACGCTCTGACTGCAGAATCGCTGTGCGTGTAAAAAACGGATGCACGGTCGAAACAAAAATGCCCGACTTGTGGTACTCTTCACGAATCGCATCAGAAAAGCCCTTAATGCCGTGCTTTGACGCCGTGTAAGGCGCGCCACCGGGCAAAGGCACAATGCCTGCAACCGACGAAATATTCACGATATGCCCGCTGCCGCGTGCCTTCATGTCGGGCAGAAAATAGTGGCAGATGCGCATCGGTGAAATCAGGTTGATGTTCATGAGTTTTTCCCAGCGGTCGAGAGGCACGTCGCCGAATGCCCCTGCCTGCGCGATACCCGCGTTGTTGATGATCATATCGGGGCAGGGGGTTATCTTTTTGACATCCGCCAAAAATCGCTCAGTGCCTTCTTTGGTGCCGATGTCACCGGCAATAGTGCCGAGAACCTTGCCTTTGCCGCTATAGGTATTAAAACGGTTCAGCGATTCGAGTTTGACATCGGCGAGAATGAGTTCGCCACCGAGATCTAAGAGCTGCGTCGCAAATTCGCTGCCGAGGCCGCCCGATGCGCCGGTGAGCAGAATGGTTTTGCCTTCAAAGTATTGCACGGTGCGCAGCATAAAAACTTGAACGCAGTGTCAATTATTTCGCAGCTATCATGACGATTAGCATTGACGCGAGAGCTGCTAAGATCGCCCCGAAAGCACAAATGCAATCTGCCCTGAGGGTTGTTTCTATCGCCGCATGCTTTGCCAGTGCGAGCTTGTTTTTTAACCTATGGCCCTCGCCTGCGACGCTGGGGTCCCAGTCAACCCGAGGTACAGGCTATGATTCCGGTCCACGGGCACCGACTGACTGCATGCGTAGCAACCAATGCGCGGCGGCAACGTATGGGCAAGAAAGCAAGAAAGAACGCAACCACCAAAAACTCTGCGCTGAAGCCATGCGCGAGCTCGATACACGACCGCAGCCCGGCACAAATCTGAGGCTGAGCAGCTGTTACCGCTAAGCTCTTTACCGTGTGTCTCGCACGCAATTATCTACTGCCGTGCATTCAGCTTTCATCACCTACATAAAGGGACTCGGCGCAGTATTCGCAGTTTTGCTGCGACTGGCTGTTGCAGGCATCGCCGCTTGGTTCAAGCGTCGGGCAATCACCATCGCGATGGTTATCGCTGGCAGCGTCGCGCTCGCGAGCCTTGCGCACCATGTTATACCCGGAGCGCTCGGCAGCTGGTATGCGCATCTCGACGGCAATAAATCTTCACTGGCCTCTTTCTGGCGCGGCTTCGATGCGGCTTGCGGTACCAACATCTGCCGCTTTGTTTTTCCGTCACCGATTCGCCACTATGAGCTACACGTCAAAGAAGAGACAGGTTATCAGAAATATCTCACTGCACTGAAAGCTCAACAACAGCGTCAGGCGGATCTCAAAAGTGCTGCGCCTGCGCAGAGGTTTGTGCGCAATTTTCTGCCATCGCGGGCGCAGGCTTATTCGGGGCTAAGGCGCGTGCGGGGCCCAGAAGACGTCACCGCCATTTACCTCACCGGCACCTCGGCCCGCCCCGGTAAGGTCGACAAGTACCTTGAATTTACCCGCGCGCAGGGTATGACCGGTGTCTGCTTTGACATCAAAGATGTTTATGGATTTGTTAATTATAAGAGCGAATTGCCCGAAGTAAAACTGACGCAGGGCAAGACGCAGCCACCACTCGGCGACCTCGCCCCGCTCGTCGCCTATTACAAGAGCAAGAAGGTCTACACCATCGCGCGGGTTGCGCTGTTTCAAGATGAATTACAGGCAGGCAAATTTCCCGACCGCCAGATTAAACTGCAGTCGGGCGGCCCGCTCAGAACCAAAGGGCGTACTGTCTGGGTTGACCCCAACAAAAAAGCCGTTCAGGATTATAATCTGGCGATCATTCGTGAAGTGCTCGCCGCGGGCGTCGACGAGATTCAGCTCGATTACGTGCGCTACCCCGCCGAAGGCGACTGGAAAATCGCGTCGTACCACGAACTCGGTGATTTTTCTGAAAAACCCCGGGTCATTACCCGCTTCTTGCAGCGTGTGCATGCTCTGACGCGTTCGTATGGCGCATATCTCTCGCTCGATGTGTTCGGCGTCGTCGCCTGGCAAGAGCCGCTCGATATCAAGAGCACCGGCCAAAACATGCATATTCTGGGCCAGGCAACCGACGTAATCTCGCCGATGCTCTACCCTTCGCACTTTGGCTTCTCGTTTGGCGGGGTCAACAACCCTGCTGACAAACCTGCGCTCTTTCTCGAAGAAGGCGTCGCCAAGCTGCGCGAAATCAACAAAACCCAGGTCATTCGCCCATGGCTGCAGGCGTTCAAATGGCGCGTGAGCAACTATTCACCGCAATACATCACCGAACAGATTCGCGGCTCAAAAAAAGCCGGTGGCCAGGGTTATCTGCTCTGGAATGCCGGCAACATCTATGAACGATTCTCAGAGCCGTGATTCAGATGGCGCTACCGCGCCGTCTGAATCACGGAATAACTTCTGGCCAACCGAATACTCAGACCTCAACTTCGAACTTCCCGAAGAACTGATAGCAACTCACCCGGTTCAGCCCGCCGACCATGCGCGGCTGATGGTGATCAACCGCCAGAACGGCAGCATAAATCACACGCGCTTTGATAAGCTCGCCGAAATTCTGCAGAATGGCGACTCAATCTTCTACAATGCAACACAGGTCGAAGCACGGCGGGTATACCTGAAGAAACCCGATGCAGAGAA
>JAKQXK010000462.1 GCA_029561505.1 Spirochaetota bacterium
TCCCTCGACGACAACGCATCGGCTGCCTAAAAAGGCATGGTCTTCGATAATTACCGGCAGACCCTGAGGTGGCTCGAGCACCCCGCCTATCCCGACACCACCTGAAAGGTGTACGTGCTGACCAATTTGCGCACAACTGCCGACGGTGGCCCAGGTATCCACCATTGTACCGCCGCCGACGTAGGCACCAATATTGACATAAGACGGCATCATGATGGCTCCCGGTTCGAGAAAGCTGCCGTATCGGGCAACCGCAGGCGGTACAACACGCACTTTCTGATCGGCATAATTTTTCTTCGTCGGAATTTTATCCCAATACTCAATATCACCCGAATGGGTTGTTTGCATGCCCATCATAGGAAAATACATGAGAATGGCCTTTTTTACCCAGGCATTGACACGCCACTCTGCTGTGGCGTTGTCTGCGCTCTGGGGAGGGGTTGCCACCCTGAGTTCGCCACGATCGAGCATTTCAATAATTGCAAGCACCGCCCGACGGGTATCTGCCTCTTCGAGTACCGCCGGGTTAGAATTCTTTTCATCGTATTTTCGTTCGATGAATTCAGGTAACGACGCTTTGTCCATAGTTCAAGTAGAGATTTTTTTGGTTTCAGCGCGCAAAGTAAATTCTGGGTCAACGGCTTTGGGCCACATCATCAGAGACTCAGTGATAATGCCTGCATTCTGTTGCCATATGGTGATATTGATATCGTAGTTAGTCACATAGTTGCTGCTTCGGTGGCGCCGGTGCGATTTCTGCCACATGAGAATCAAGTGATATATGAGCAGCGAGACGCTAATTCTAAGCGCTGCGGCCACAAAATGCAAGGCATCGTACTCTGCCGGCGTGAATCGGGTTGTGATGATGCTTCTTTCACCTGACACCCGATTATACTTGCGGGTGACACCCCGCCGCACGGGATTTTTCCGCATTTGAACCCGTAGATTTCTGAGCGCGAGCCGCATGATTCGCCTTTGCTTCTTGCGCCAAAGCCTGGCAAACATTGTCGGTAGGCAAATGCTCGTGGTCATCACTGGATACTTCCGAAGGCAGATATTTTTTCCGACCCCTTATAGTATATATACCAGAAAATTGCCCTTTTTTCTCACGAGTACGTAAAAAAATAGTTAGTCAGTATCCCATAGCGCTGGTCAAGACATGCTATATCAAGAATTTGGTGCATGCATTATCGAGGCTTGGTGAAGTTTTTTCTGTGGCTGCCGTTTGCAATTTGGTCATCGGCCCCCGATGAAAAGTTCGACATCGCAGCATTCAGACAAAAAACCGAACAAAACATCCGAAAACGTACGCTACCTAACGGATTGCGTGTCATTCTGATGAGACAACCGTCCAGCCCAACGATCGCCTGCTATCTTAAAATCGGTGTGGGGTCAGCCAATGAATCTTTCGATCAGTCGGGTACCGCGCATTTTCTGGAGCACCTGCTCTTCAAGGGTACCGAAAATCTTGGAACGCTCAACTATGCGAAAGAGAAACCCTACCTCGAGCAAATTGAAGCCGACGGCGAAAGGATTGATACCCTTGAGCGCACATTGCTGAATCCTCTGCTTACCGCCGCGGAGCGCAAATCAACAGAAGAGAAGCTCTCGAAGTTAACCCGGCGACTGGCCATGTGGCAGTCCGCAGCTCAGAAATTTGTGATCTCTGAAGAAGATTCACAGGCGTATTCTCAGGCCGGTCAGCTGGGTTACAACGCTTATACCACCACTGACGTGACTAACTATCAGATCAAATTACCTTCAAACCGGCTAGAAATGTGGGCCGAGCTTGAAAGCGCCCGATTCTTGAACCCCATTTTGCGCGAATTCTACCCCGAGCGCAAAGTGATCAAAGAAGAACGCCGCATGCGCTACGATTCGCGCCCAACCTCACTGCTCTATGAACTGTTTCTTAAAACCGCGTTCGGCATGAGCCCTTACGGCAAACCCGTTATTGGGTTTGAAAAAAGCATGCACCGCCTGAGGCTCGGCGAAACGCGTGATTTTTTCAAACGCAACTATATTCCTTCGCGAATGGTCATAGCCATAGTAGGTGATCTCGATTTCGAGCGATCGTTTGCCATCATAGAGAAATATTTTGGCCGTCTAAAGGCTCAGCCGACTCCCGAATTTCCACCAACGGTCTACGAACCGCAGCGCGGGCGTCGTATAGCCTGGCTTGAGGCGAAGAATTCGCCGGCGATGATCATGGGTTGGGCGCGCCCGCCGGTGACGCATGCCGATGACCGGGCGCTCGAAGTGCTTTCGCGCCTGCTGGGTGAGGGGCAGACATCGCGGCTGGTGAACCGGCTCGTCATCAAAGACAAGATCGCGGGCGATGTAAAAGTGGGGTCATCGACCCCGGGTGAAAAACTCGATACCCAGTTTACTATTTTTGCAGATGTCTTTGATGCGGCAAATTACTCAGCTGTTGAAAGGGCTATCGATGAAGAACTGCAGAAATTGCGCAACGATGGGCCAAGCGCCGAAGAATTGCAGAAGATCAAGAATCGCTACGTCGCCGAACTGGTACACACATTGCAGCAAAACGCCGGTCTGGCAGATACGCTGTCTTATTACGAACTTATTCTGCAGGACTACGGTAAAATGTTTACAGCACTTGAAGAGATAGAGCAGATCGATGCGGCAAAAATACGCGAGGTGGCCCAGAAGTACTTCAAAGAGACGACAAACACCACCGTCTATATCAAGCCACTCGACCGTTAATCTCAGCCGCGCCCGTGTGGATGCGCTTTGCGATAAATGTCGAACAGACGTTCTTTCGCCACCTGCGTGTAGTTCTGTGTGGTCGAGACGCTCGCATGGCCGAGCATTTCTTGCACGTGCCTTATATCCGCACCCGCGTTGAGAAGGTCGGTCGCGAATGAATGCCTGAGGCTATGCGGTGAAATGCGTGCATCTAGCCCCAAAGTATTCACGCGCTTTTTAATGAGATAGTGCGCGCCGCGCCGCGTCAGAGCGGTGCCTTTGGCGTTGATAAAAAGAGCATTCGAGACTTTTGCGTGGCGATAAAGCTGATCAGCCCGAACGGGCAGATACTCCAGCAGCGCCTCACGCGCCGCATTGCCCAGGTACACGACGCGGGCCTTACTGCCTTTACCCATCACCGTTATTTCTTCGGGCACGAATTCGAGAGTAATGCGAGAGACATCGAGCGACAGCGCTTCTGAAACGCGCATTCCTGATGAATAGATCGTTTCCCACAGAGCTTTGTCGCGCAATGACGTAAAACCATCGGTTACGCCGTCGTCGAGTAAGGCTTCAAGCTCGAGTGGCCGCAGCGGTCGCGGCAAAAGCCTTTTGTAACGGGCCGCCTTGAGCGATCTTGCGGGGTTCTTGTCTATGAGTTTGCGGCGTTCAAGAAAGCGAAAATATGATTTAATCGCTGACAACTTGCGCGCCTGGGTGCGGCGTTCGAGAGATTTTTCACGCGCTTTCAGGCTGCCGATGAAAGCATAGACGTCTTCGCCGGATATCTCATCGTTCTGAACACCTTCGCGCTCGAGAAAACTGAACCACTGACCGAGATCACGGGCATACGCCGCCCGTGTGTTTGGCGACGCATTCTGTTCAGATTCAAGAAAATCGGAAAAATCAGAGGCCCATTGCCGCATGCTATACTATCGGCAAATGACCTTAACCATGCTGAGCAATCAGTTCAGAGTGCCTGGCGCCGTGCCTTTGCTGCCGAGAAATAGAAAACAACACCTGAAAGCACGAAAATCGAACCGACAACGGGCCCAAAGAGAATCGCGATACGAACTTTCACCTCGGCATTTGGCACAACGCCCGCCTGGTATCCGATCAGCCAGAGCAGCAACCCCGAGAGTGCTACTGCCACCCCGCGTGATGCCTTGATGCCAAACTTCCACAGCCCAAAATAGAGACCATCGCGGTTTTCACCGCTCGCGGCCGTGTCGATGTCGGCCGCATCAGCCACATACGAATCAAAGAGCAAAATACAACCGGTAAAGATGCCACCCAGAACCGCCGCAACGATGGGCCCTGCGAGCTTGCCTTCGGGAAAAAACGGATAACTGAAGATGGTCATGAGCCCCAGGCCGACGATACCCACGGTTGCGGGTAGATCTTTGCCGAATTTGTCGGCGAGCGTTACCCACAGCACTACCGAGAGCGACCATACCAGAATAAACACGATCAGAACCAAGGCAAGTTCGTCTTCGTTCAGTTTGAGAAAGTGATCATAATAGAAGCGAGCCAATGTCGAGTTAATCGCCACCGCGATGTAGGCCAGAAATCCTGCTATAAAGAGAGAAACGAAAAACCGGTTGCGTGCTGCGAGCTTCAGGTCACTCGCGAAATTTCGCCCTGGCGCCAGCACCGTGACGCTGTGCGATGTCTTGAGCGATAGCACGCAGACGATCACGGCCGCGAAGCAAATCAGCCCCATGACGAGGGCGATCAGTGAAAATGTTTCGGGTTGCGCGGTGCCGGCGTTGCGGCCGCTGCCGATGAAAGCCGCTGGCACAATGAGCCCCAGAATCAGACCAAGATTGGCAAACAGCAGTCGCGCCGCGAAGATACGTACGCGCACAGCCGCGTCTTTTGAGAGTTCGGCCGAGATAGCGGCATGCGGTACCGTCACCAGAGTAATGCCAGTGTTCAACAACAGATTCGCGAGCAGCAGCTGCACAAAAATTGCCGCCGTGCCCGCCGCGGTGTACGGAGTGAATATCCAGAACAAAGACGGAATAATCAGCAGAGCGCCGGCCACCAGAAACGGTTTGCGGTTGCCCCAGCGGCTTTTGAAGGTATCAGAAAGAGTACCAACGTATGGGTCAACGAAGGCATCCCAGACGAGCGCTGCACCTGCGGCGATCGAAGCAAGATAACTTTCTATCTTGAGCACATCGGTGTAATAGATCAATAGCTGCAGGCGTACAAAAAACTCAACCGCAAATATGCCAGATTCGGCGAATGCGTAAAGTGAGAGTGGCAGCAGACGCATTATTTCTCAGGATAGGTGAACACAACGCGCACCTTCAGACTTTTGCCATCTGCGCCGTTGATGTTTGAAATACCTTCGTATTTCTTAAGGCGACCTGTTTTGGTCTCATACCAGAGTTTAATCGGCCGCACGATTTGCCGCAGCAAAACGTTGTCGAGCTCGAGATTCATGCGGCAAAGCTCGCCCGATTCCTGGCGCGCGACGCGAAAGCGAAAATAGTCCAGTTCGATCGGCACGGCAAAATAGAATGATTTGTTTGTTCCCGCACAAATCTCGTTGAAATTCTCGCGCACGAAATAGTCAAAGCCACCATCAAACACCGCAGGTACTGGGGTTTGCACGCGCTTCTCTTTCATCGGCTCATCAGTTTTGCGGCGCGCGTAATATACGGTGCCGCCCGCATCGCGTTTTATACCTTCGATATAACCATCGCGCACATCGCGCAGCTCGTACGTCGGCTGCGTGCGATTTGGGGTGAAAGTTATAATCTTGCTGGCAAATTCTTTACCCGCGGCGTCGCGGTATGATACGCGCGAATACGCGTACTTCCCGTCTTTATAAAACTCTGAGTGATTTTCAGAGTAGACGAATTTTCCGGTCGCAAGATCATAAGCGTCACCGCGAAATTTCAGCGTGCCCGGCGCTGAAGCCTCAGCGGTGGTCACCAGAAGAATAACCCCATGAAGCAGCGCATTTCTAAAGATTGTCGATATACGGTTCAGACTGTCCATTGTAATCCCCCAGAAGCTTTGTGTTTGCCCTTCCAAGTACCACCTGTACGTCATTGATGGCGCGCTCTGCAAAGCCAGCCTCACAGAAACACAGGTAATATATCCATTTTCGCAGAAATTTGTCGTCGTACCCAAGTTGCTGCAGCTCTCTGCGGTTCTTTTCGATGTTGAGGCGCCACTTGCGCAGTGTCGTCGCGTAATGCTGGCCCATTGTTTCGAGATCGTTCAGCAGCAGGTCTGAAGTGCGGTGCAATGATTTCATGACTTCGTGGTTTGAAAGCAGACACGAACCCGGAAAAATATAGATCTGGGAGAAATCTGTGTTTTTGAGATATTGCTCAAACCGCGATTCGGGAAACGTGATGTACTGCAACACAGCGAGCCCCTCGGGTTTCAACAGACGGCCCAACTGGCCGAAGTACGTGTCGAAATACCTAAAGCCGATTGCCTCAGCCATCTCAATAGACACGATTTTGTCATATTG
>JAKQXK010000465.1 GCA_029561505.1 Spirochaetota bacterium
AGAGCTTCCACCACAGTGTGCCGTCGCCCAGATCGGGAATGAGGAACCAAGAGACCACAAAAGTCATCGCAATCGAGATGATCGAGGTGATAAAGACCAGGCTGGTGAGCGGAGTTTCGTAGTTGAACTTCACAGCATCGCCAAACTTGGGCTTGGCAAAGAGGTATTCGTTCAGGAGATAAGAGCCAACCGAGGTGAAAATCATCATCACGCGCATGGCAAAGATCCAGACGAGAAGCTGAACCTGGGTGGCTTCAGTTGGTACAGCGAGCAGAATCAGAGAGATCAGAGCAACACCGGTTACACCGTATGTTTCGAAACCGTCGGCAGTTGGGCCAACCGAGTCACCAGCGTTGTCACCGGTACAGTCGGCGATCACGCCTGGGTTACGAGCGTCGTCTTCTTTAATTTTGAAAACGATCTTCATGAGGTCAGAACCGATATCGGCGATCTTCGTGAAGATACCGCCGGCGATACGCAGCGCAGATGCACCGAGTGATTCACCGATTGCAAAACCGATAAAACAAGGGCCCGCGAAATCTGCAGGAATAAAGAGCAGAATTGCGAGCATCAGCACGAGCTCAACAGAGATGAGCAGCATACCAATCGACATGCCGGCACGCAGGGGGATAGCGTATGTATTGTAAGGCTTGCCGGTCAGTGAAGCAAAAGCCGTACGCGAGTTGGCAAATGTGTTGATACGGATACCGAACCAGGCGACACCGTAGCTGCCCGCGATACCGACAACAGAGCATGCCAAAATGGCGATGACTTTCGTTACGCCGTAGCCGTGAATGGCTGCACCCGCGGCGTCTTTACCGCCTTGCGCGAGAAATCCGAAATAATACACCATAATGGCTGCAATAAAGAGCCAGAGAATTGCGAGAAATTTGCCTTGAGTGATCATGTACGTTTTGCACGTCTCATAGATCAGTTCAGAAATATCTTTCATCGCCTTGTGAACCGGCAGGTTCTTGAGGCGCATATACTCGACGAGGCCGAAAGCCAGACCGAGAAAGCAGACAGCCAGACCGAGCATCAGCAGGGTGCGACCGTCGAGCGAGCCAAAGAAGTTTTGGCCAGCGAGATTGGGAATCTTAAGGTCGGCTTCAGACGCCATAAGGGGCGTTACAGAAACCGCTAGCAGGCCAAGACAAAGGCCAGCTATGGAACGAAGTTTGTGCATAGAAATCTCCTGGAATTTTTTCATGCGAAAGCGCTAGTAGCCGGCCTGAACGCAGGGTTTGACCGACTCTCCAGATACGTCGTGTATCATGAGCGGCTAGGGTCGCCGCAAAAATCAGGGGGTAAAGGAAAAAAAGCCGGGTGGCATGACTTGAACCTGCGTTGTGATTATAGGGGGTATAGCGGCGCGAGAATCAGGCGGCGTGTTTCAGCAAGTTCAGTATTTCGCCAGGACTGAGGCCTTTTTTGGAAATCGGACTGGAATATTGGGTATAAATGAGCTGGCCCCCGTGGTTGAAGTGAGTCTGGCATTCGTAGTTAATAAAGTGCTCAGCCTGTTGCGCTGGTCTGCTATCAGCTCGTTGTCTCCAGTAATGAGCATTCTTCATAGAACGCCGGTTGCGCGGCAAGGGATTGCGCAACAAAAGCTCGAGTAAACGCGGCAAATAATGCTGAACAGCAAAATCAACGATGCGCGAGACCGATTCACCTGAATGAATTGCCCTCTCCCAGAGCAGTGAGTAGAGAACGCGATCAACATACCACGGTCGTACCCGGAAAAGCCCGGCAGATGCATTATACCTTCTGGCCGTTGCGGATTTCTTCCCTTGACCGCGCCATCGCAGCAGGTATTCTTTGGCAAGCCGGCTCAGCAGCTCAGATTCTGACATTCTGATGCCGTTTCGGGCCAGAATTTTACGCGCAGCCGCGACACGGCGACAAGACTTCTCGCGCAACGAGAGAGATGTGCGATGGTGTTCAAAGGCATTAATTTTTTGCATCCTACTTATTAACTACCAAAAAAGCGCAAATTTTTCTCAGACTACGCGAACTTTTTCTGTGAACAAAGATTCACTTTTCGCAGTATCTGCTGTTCTTACATTCACCCCATGGAATGGCTGGCGAAAAATGCAGAGTTAATCGGTATACTCTTCATGCCCGTAACGTATGGTTTCATTGGTTGGCTCACAAACGTGATGGCCCTCAAGATGATGTTCTATCCGCTGAATTTTGTGGGCCTCAAGCCGCCCTATTTGGGCTGGCAGGGTATTGTGCCTCGCAAGTCAACGGGGCTCGCGCTCAAAGTCGTGAACATTCTGAGTGAAAAGCTCATCAAGATCGATGATTTCTTTGCCAAGATACCCACTGATAAGCTCGCCGATTCGTACAAACCCTTGTTGAAAGAAAATATCCCCAACATGATGCACCGCGTGCTCGAGGCAGTGCCGGCAGAACTCAAAGCCAAGGTTTCTGCAAACGAAAGCAAAATCGTCGCGAAGGCGCTCACCGAATCTGAGCAACGCCTCGACCAGATTACAGGGCACCTCAGAGAAGACGTCGGTAAAGTCTTCAGCTTCAAGAACATGGTGCTGCGCAACCTGACGGGCGAGAACACACACCTGCTCGTCGATCTGTTTCAAGAAATAGGCAAGAAGGAGTTCAAATTCATCGGGGCCTCGGGCTGGTATTTCGGCACTCTTTTTGGTCTGGCACAGATGCTGATCTGGTGGCTTTACCCGGGTGCATGGACTCTGCCGGTGCAGGGTATTATCGTCGGCTATGTCACGAACTGGCTGGCGCTGATCATGATCTTCAGGCCGATGGTTGAAACGCGTTATCTCTATTTCTTCAAGTACCAGGGGCTTTTTCATCGCCGCCAGGTTGAAGTGTCTGACAAATTTTCGACGATGTTCGCCGAACACGTTTTGAACGGCAAGAATATTCTCGACGAAGTGCTCTACCGCCGCATTAGCCGCACGGTGGTTGAAACGATGAACGAAGACATCGTACAAGAGTTAAAAGCCGACGGCGCAGGCGCAGGCGCAATCGCCGCCTTTGAAAAGGCGAGCGACGGCAGCCGTAAAGAAGTGGCCGCTGAACTCGCGAACCGCCTGTCTGAGGCGTCAGAGACGATGGAAAAACTGATTAACCGCTCGATGAACGTGAAGCAGA